>NZ_JBFENQ010000049.1:0-11370 GCF_041551015.1 Sulfurovum sp.
TATACAGCATCCTGGTCTTCTTTCTTTCTCAGACTCACACCAAGTAAAAACATAAAAAATGCTCCACCTATCCATGCAATAGCTGCTACAAGGTGTAAGTGTATCGCCCAGCCCACTACTTACCTTCTTCTTTATTATGGTGACCTAATGAACAGTGTTCTTGTGCATTATCCATATTTAACAAAAGTAAATTATTAGGCTTGATTCGGTTATACGTATCTGCTTCTTGTATCAAATAAACTTCTACACCTAGTTCTAAAAGTGTCAAAAATGTGTTATAGCCTAACTCTTTCACATAGAGTGTATCTATATCTAACGTCTTGAAATACTCAAAAAATTCTGGTGATTTTGATGTTTTATGCGGATTTTCCTGTACGATGATCTGACCTTCATCAAGAAAAGCAAAAGAGTGTGCTTTTCTAAAACGACCGGCAATGGTTTTTTTGTCTTCTTCTACAGGAATAAGTGTCATTAGCTGTCTAGCTTCAATACAGCCATAAATGCTTCTTGCGGTACTTCTACGCTACCGATGGACTTCATACGTTTTTTACCTGCTTTTTGTTTCTCTAAAAGCTTTCTTTTACGTGTAATATCTCCACCATAACATTTTGCCGTCACATTTTTACCCATGGACTTAACATTAGAACGTGCGATAACGTTATTTCCGATACTCGCCTGAATAGCCACTTCGAAAAGTTGTCTCGGTATAAGTTCTTTGAGTTGTGCAACGAAAGCAAGTCCTCTTGTACGTGCCTTTTCTTCAGGAACAATAATAGAGAGTGAATCTACTACCTCTCCAGCAACTTTAATGTCAAGTTTTACAAGTTTACCCTCTCTAAACTCTATAGGTTCGTAGTCAAAACTTGCATACCCTTTCGTCATAGATTTCAACTTATCGTAAAAATCCATTACGATCTCATTCATAGGAATGTCATACTCTAAGAGTACACGTGTTTCATTCAAGTAATCCATCTTGATCTGAATACCACGACGATCATTCAGTAATTTAATAAGATTACCTACATACTCTTGAGGTGTCAAAATGGTTGCTCTTACGTAAGGTTCAAAAATCTTATCTATTTTCTGTGGTTCTGGAAGTTCACTTGGATTTTGTATCTCAAGTTCAGTCCCATTTGTTAGTTTTACTTTATATACAACAGTAGGTGCAGTGGCAATGAGCTCCAGGTTAAATTCACGTTCCAAACGTTCTTTAACTACTTCCATATGAAGCATTCCTAAGAAACCTGTTCTAAAACCTGATCCCAATGCCATGGAACTCTCTGGTTCAAAACTCAAAGAAGAGTCGTTGAGTTTAAGTTTGTTTAACGCATCACGCAGATCTTCAAATTTATCTGTCTCTATAGGGTAAATACCTGCAAATACAAAAGGTTTAGCAGGTTCAAAACCATGGATCATCTCTGCTGTAGGATTTTTAGAATCTGTAATAGTATCTCCCACTTGCAGACCATCGACTGTTTTAAGTCCCATGACCACGATACCTATCTCACCTGTACGTATCTCATCTGTTTGTATGTTTGCTATGGGATTTGGATACATCATACTGAGAACCTGATGTTCATCTTTGGTTCCCATTACTTTGACCATCTGCCCTTTTTTGATACTTCCATCAAAGACACGAACCAACGCAAGTGCTCCCATATAGTTGTCAAACCAAGAGTCGTAAATGAGTGCTTTAGTTGGTGCATTCTCATCACCTGTTGGTGCAGGAACACGGTCAACTATAGAGTCGATGAGATCTTTAACCCCTACCCCTGTTTTAGCGGAAACAAGGTTGTGTTCGGTTGCATCGATACCTATGGCTTCTTCCAATTCTGCAAGTACTCTATCCGGATCAGCAGCCGGTAAGTCTATCTTGTTTACGACAGGTAAAAGTTCCAAGTTATTTTCTATAGCGATATAGACATTGGCTATGGTTTGTGCCTCCACCCCTTGTGCCGCATCTACGATGAGTAAAGCACCCTCAGAAGAAGCCAGAGAACGGCTTACTTCATAAGAGAAGTCCACATGACCCGGAGTGTCTATGAGGTTAAGGATGTAGTGTTCCCCATCTTTCACATAGTCAAGACGCACAGATTGTGCCTTAATTGTAATACCACGTTCTTTTTCGATGTCCATTGTGTCCATAACCTGTGCAGACATCTGTCTGTCTGTTACAGCACCACACTCTTGTATAATACGGTCAGCCAATGTTGACTTCCCATGATCGATATGTGCAATGATTGAAAAATTACGTATGCGTGATTGAGGTATTGGCTTAGCCATTGAATTCCTTGTTTTTCTTACTTACTAGTTTGTCTCAAATAAAGAGTTTACACTCTCATTATTATGTACTCTTCGGATAACTTCACCCAGCATAGATGCTGTTGAAAGCATTTTGATCTTCTTAGATGATTTTGTCATAGGAATTGTGTTAGCAACAACAAGTTCATCTAATTCACCCTCTTCTATACGTTCATAAGCAGGACCAGAAAGCACCGGGTGAGTACAACATGCCATGACCGATGTAGCGCCAAGTTTTTTAAGCGCAGCTGCCGCTTTAACCATTGTTCCGGCAGTATCAACCATATCATCGATGAGAATCACATCTTTACCTTCAACATTACCAATGATATTCATTACTTCACTCTCATTGGCTTTTTCACGTCTCTTATCAACGATAACCATATCAAGACCCAATTTATTGGCAAAGTATCTTGCTCTTGCCACACCACCTATATCTGGAGAAGCAATAACAGGATTTTTAAAGTTTTTTGCTTTTATGTAATCCATAAATAAAATAGCACCGTACAGGTTATCTACAGGGATGTCAAAAAATCCTTGTATCTGCGAAGCATGAAGATCTACTGTAACCATACGAGTGATACCGGCTGTTTCCATAAGGTTTGCGACAAGCTTCGCCGTAATAGGTACTCTTGGTGCAGCTTTTCTGTCTTGTCTTGCATAACCATAGTAAGGTACTACAGCCGTAATAGACTTTGCAGAAGAACGTTTCAATGCATCTGTCATAATGAGAAGTTCCATAAGGTTACCGTTGGCCGGTGCAGAGGTAGGCTGGATGATAAATACATCTTTACCACGTACAGATTCTGCAATTTTCACATTAATCTCACCATCAGAAAAACGGTTAATATTAGCCTTGGAAAGAGGCATTTCCAAGTAAGTTGCTATCTCTTCAGCGAGCTCAGGGTTTGATGTTCCCGAAAAAATCATATATCCGCTCATGATTGTACCTTTGTGTCTATTTTGTTACGCGTATTCTACACAAAAGTTGATAAAAAGGTGATTTAAAGCTCCTCGGTATTACACTAAGATATATACTAATTAGAACTATGGATAGTAATGATACGAAAAGTTTTTAAAAAAAAGCCGTCTGGCGGAAATAAAATAGATGCATTTTTAGAGAAGTACAATTTACCAAAATCTTATCTGGCTGTAAACAGACGGATGATAACTAGAGGTGTCGCAGTGGGGCTGTTTTGGGGATTCATCCCTATGCCAATGCAAATGCTGGCAGTCATGGCCACCACACCGTTTTTCCGCTTTAATGTACCTATAGCAATCTCAATGGTTTGGCTCAGTAACCCTTTTACCATGCCTCCAATGTACTATATGGAATACCTTACTGGAAATTTCCTGTTGGGTCGCGAGGGTCTGGAAGATATAGAGTTAACTACGACATGGTTTACTGAACATTTTGATGACATACTTGTACCACTTTATGTAGGTACTTCATTTTACTCTATCGTAGTCACAGGTATCATTTATGTAGTACTGAACAGACTTTGGGTGAACTCCGTCCATAGTGAAAAAAAAGAACGTGAACACAGAAGAAAGAAAAAACAATCAAGAAAAAAATCTAATACTCCTGAAGTTTAACACTCACTTAACATGAATATGTAACAATGATTCTTGTAGCAAACATTAGTCACTTTATTTTTCTTCAAATAGCCCCTTTTTAGGGAGAATGCTTTACAATACCATTTGATATATAGTTTCAACAACTCTATATAAACCAATCGTTAACCAAACTACTTTATGATTAAAGAAAAAAGAACTTAATTATGTATAAAAAACTGACCCTTACTTTCCTTCTTATTAGCTCTTTTTCCACTTTGCATGCGGGGTATATGCTTAAAGAAAGTACACGTACAAAAAGCAAAATAGACCGTATGCCTAAAAACAAAATAGCGGATATGAAAAACATCCCTCAGGACCCTGCATATTATGCGGATCAAATCAAACCTTTTGCTAAAAGTAAACAAAAAGAACTTGATGAAAAATTTAACGAGAAGTACTTTAAACCATGGAGTCTGACATCATTAGATATTCCTGAGAAAGACTTTGGTTGGGAAATCAGATTTATCACAAAAAAACCTATTTATAGAGCTAAAGGTTCTATTATACGTGCTTCAATTTATAATCAATGGATAGCCAATGCTAACTATGACAACATTGATAGTAAAAAATATAAAGCCATCACTGTACGCCGTACTGATGTTAAATCACTTCCAACATCATCTGCTTTTTTCAGAGATCCTAAAAAAACGGGTGAAGGCTTCCCTTTTGACTACAACCAAAATTCTGCACTGCACATTAATATACCACTTTATATTTCACATTTTTCTAAAGATAAAAAATGGGCATTTGTAAGGGCATCTTACTCCTTTGGTTGGGTCAAAACCTCTGACTTGGCACTGGTAAGTAATGACTTTATAAAAACATTTAAAAATGATAACTACGCTATGGTCATTAAAGACAATCTTAGACTTTATAATGATACTAAAGATATCTCTATAGTTAAAATAGGTGCCCTATTCCCAATCTCTGATGATCAAAAATACCTTGTAGCTTCACGTGATGCTAAAGGAAGAGCTCACATTGAGAAGGTAACAGTAAGTAATCCAAATATCATTGCTAAAAAACCTCTGCCTTTCACAGCCAAAAATGTAGGTATGTTGGCAAAAGAGTTTTACGGTGAGCCCTATGGTTGGGGAGGAAGTTATGATTGTCGCGACTGTTCTGCTACAACTAGAGACTTTTTAGGAGCATTTGGGATCTTTTTACGTCGAAACTCAAGTAAACAGGCTGAAGATGGGAATGGCATTTCAATAGAAGGTCTTGCAAAAGCCAAAAAGAAACAGAAGATTATCAAAGATGCTGAACCTTTCCGATCTTTACTGTATGTTCCAGGACATGTCGTACTTTATTTAGGTGAATATAAAGGAGAACCCGTCATTATGCATACCTATTGGGGTATTCGTAAAAAAGACCGTACAAAACTTATTACTGCACGTACTATCATTAGCAGTACTGAACCGGGGAAAGAACGTGCAGATATTAGAGAAGAAAGTAAGTTAATTAACACACTTAAAACGATAGTCAATTTTTAACGCTTATTTAGATAGAATCTAAGCATGAAAATAAAAGAAAAAATAAAAATATTTACAATTACCATCACTGCCGGTATTCACAAAGGCAAGAAGATAGAAATTCCAGACATCTTCACAACACGCAGCTCAAAAGGCATCCTAAAAGAATCACTTTTTAATACTTTGCAATTTGATATCATCGACAAGAATTTTGTTGAAGTCTTTGCAGGTTCCGGATCCATAGGACTCGAAGCACTAAGCCGTGGGGCAGGACAGTGTTACTTCATGGAGTACAATAAAACCGCCTTTCGTTGTCTGGAAGGTAATGTTAAACGTGTTGACCCTTCAAAGTGCCATCTTTTTTATGGTGATAGTTTTGAAAAGTTTGCACTTGTCTATGAAATGGTCAAAAAAAGCAATGAGAAAACCTACTTTTATTTTGATCCTCCTTTTTCTACCCGTGACGGTATGGATGACGTCTATGACAAAACCATCGCACTTATAGAGACTATAGAACCTGAGGTATGTGAAATGGTCATTGTTGAACATATGACTAGCCTTGATATGCCGGAAGAGATAGGTGCATTAGTGTTGATGAAACGTAAAAAGTTTGGTCGGAGCACTATGACCTATTATAAACCAAAGGACTAATATGGCAAAAAGTAAAACAGAAGATCACATAGCATTGTTTATAGACTGTGATAATATTTCGCATCGTTCTATAGAAGGTATTATCAATGAGCTTAGTAAATACGGGGTAGTAAACATACGCCAAGCCTATGGTAACTGGACAAAAGACAACCTCAAGAACTGGGAAGAGAAACTCTTGGAGTTTGCTATTAAACCCATACAGCAGTTTGACTATTCTAAAAACAAAAATGCCACAGATATTCTCATGACAATAGATGCCATAGATCTTCTTCACACAAAAGACATTGATGCTTTTGCATTTGCAACGAGTGATTCTGACTTTACGCCTGTAGTCATGCGCGTACAGGCAGAAGGCATTAAAGTCTACGGTTTTGGTGAAAAGAAAACACCTAAACCATTTATGGCGGCATGTTCACAGTTTATTTTCACAGAACAACTTATGAAGATAGAAGCAGCAAAAGTAGTAGATATAAACGATACACATACGATAGATATACAAGAAGCACCGATAAAAAAGTCAGGTAAAGAGATGCGTCAAGATACCTGGTTGGTAAACGTACTAAGAACCGCATTAGAGCAAACGATGGATGAAGATGGATGGGCAAACTTAGCAAGTATTGGTCAATACATAAACAACTCTACTTCATTTTCACCTATTAACTTTGGGTATAAAAAACTAAGTAATCTCATCAGTGAGATAGACCTTTTTGATATTTATTTGGATCCAGAGACTAAACAAATGAGTATCAGAGATAAAAGATTCTACTAAACAGTAATCTCTTTCTTCTCTTTTTTCCCTTTAGGTTCTGGCTCCACGAATTCTCCTTTAATAAGTCCCGCTTCATGTAAGAACTGTGAAGGTTTATAGTCTATTTTTTTCACTCTGTCAAATTTCGCTAAAGAGAGATAAAGTCTGTCTTTAGCCCGTGTCACAGCAACATAAAACAATCGACGCTCTTCTTCTATGCTCGACATCATCTTTCTATTTGGGAATCTTCCGTCTACCAGGTCAATGACATAGACTTCCGGAAACTCCAAACCTTTACTTGCATGTACAGTAAGCAGATTAACACCCTCACCTTCACTGAGTTCATTCCCACCCAATACCATGGCATTCACAAAACGCCGTAACTCTACGTACTGACGTGAAAGGTCTAGTAAAAGATGGGCTTTTCTCTGTATACGCTCTTTGGCCTGTTTCTTCTTCTCTTCATCGACTTCTCCGGATTTAAGCCGTCCTCTTTGCGTTGCCAAAAGTTCTATAATGCCAACATAGAGTTTGGAAGCAATAATATTTTTTAAAATATCAGATGGTTTTTCCAAACTGTGTACAGACTTCATAAGCGTATAAAACTCTTTAAAAAAGTCCATACCGTCATTGCTTAGTTTTGCATGTTTTAGCAGTGGATGGTTGTAAAGTGCACTCTCCAGGTTCATATGTTTAAACCTCGCAACAGATCCTATCTCCTGATCATCATCGAAGAGTCCAAGCTGAACATTTTTGTTAGGGTTAAGCTTAGGTAGATCATGTACTTTTGGGTAGAGTACCCCTTGCATGAAATTCCCCTGTCCAAAGTGTAAGAAACACTGAAAAAACTCTTTGGAAAGTGCAGACCCTACCCCTCTAGCATACTCAAACACATGGATAAATGCCATCATATCTTTTGGGTTGACAAGCAATGCCAAAAGATCAAGCAAAAATTTTATCTCTTTTGCATCGAAAAAACTTGTTCCGCCTTTACGCTTACATGGGATACCATATTCACGTAAACTTGCTTCAACTCCATCGGCAGAAGAGTTGTTTCTAAATACAACCGCTATCTGATCGTTCGGGACATGGGTACGTTTGATGCCCTCGGCAATAGATTGATACTGCTCAAAAAGATCATTGTACATCAAAAGCTTAGGAGGATAACTCTTTACATCACGTCCCACTTCCAGTTTTTTAGGGTAGATACGTTCATTTCGCTCTATAACACGATTTGCCAAAGAGAGTATAGGTGCAGTAGAACGATAATTTGTTTTCAGTGTAAAAACACTCGCATTGGGGTAACGCGTTGAGTAGGTAGCAATATTCTCTATGTTCGCTCCATTAAAGGCATAGATACTCTGGTCATAATCTCCTACACAAAAAAGAGATTTTGGTTTGAGTACATCTATAAGAGCACTCTGAAGTGTATTGGTATCTTGATACTCATCGACGAGCACTTCTTCAAAAGGTATAGTATTTTCTTCTAAGTGGCTTTTCATGCGTAACAACAGATCATTGAACGAAGCAAAGCCGTAGTCTATCTTCTCTTTTTCAAACTCTTGAGTGATATCCATATAGATATCCATTACAGGTTCATGATCCGGGTATTTTTCCAAAAACCATACATCAAAGCTTTCTAGAGAAGCATTTTGATACAATGAGTACATCTCATAGAGATAGGTAGCCGAAAAAGGCTGCATGGTAAGATTCATACGCTCAAAGTTACGTTTTTCATAAATACTTCTAAAAAGTGTTTTAAGCTCTGAAGGTTGTTTAAGTGCCAAGTTTGGATATATTTCTTTGAGCCAACGGTAAGAGACTGCATGGAAGGTTCCAGATTCTATCTTAGATACTATTTTCTTGGGAAAATAGCGTTCAAGACGCGCTATCATCTCTCCTGCAGCTTTATTTGTAAAGGTTAAGAGTAATATCTTGGAAGGTTCCGTACCTTTATGTAAAAGGTGTGCAATACGCCCTACGATTGTAGAGGTTTTACCTGTACCCGCACTGGCAATGATAAGATTATGTCCTAAAGGTGCCGTAGCAGCACTAAGCTGCTCGTCATTGAGAGAGGTTAAAGGCAATTATTTTTGACCGATAATGTAGTAAGTATTTTTATTCTCTACCTGTTTAAGTTCAAGTTTATATTTGTCTGCCCAATGTTTTACTAATTCGGTAAAAGCAGAAAGGTTATCTGCCCCAATATCTTCATCACATTTTATTTTGAGATGATCTTCAGAATTTGACATAGCTATAAATCCTTTTTCTACAGCCAATGCATCATTAAATGAAGGAATATGCGGTGAAAACTTTTCAAAATTCCTTGTATTTGCGATAATATTATTGATTTGTTTCAGTGTCTGTTCACTTTTTGTATAGCCAAGTTGTGTTAAAAGTGCTTCTGGTGTAAGTTCAAGGTGCATAACTATCCTAAGTAGTAAAATTAGAAGTTGATTGTAACAAAACTTTGATTAGTGAAGCGTTAGGGAAATTAAAATTCCCTAAATTTTAAAAAAGTGTATCTGATGGTGTTTCAACACGTGATATGAGATCTTTATAATGTTCAACATTTTGAAAGGCTTTTTCATAACGCCATCGTAAAACAAATTCAATGATCTCATTTTTAAGTGTATTTTCTAAAGTCTCAGCTTTACCAAAATATCCTAAAGAGATATTTTTAGCTTTCTTCTTTCCATTCTTATCTGGCTCATAAGTGATGGCAATTACTTGAATGTACTTTCCGTCACGCACTTCACCAAAATCTTCTTCTTTCAAACCGATACCTGACAGGTTCATCGCTTTATATTTAAAGACTTTATCAAAGTCTGGAGACTTCTCAAAAATTTTGAGTTTTTCATAAAGTTCTTTTACCCGTGCAATATTCTCTTCTCGAACATTATCACAGTTTTCCGTTACTTTTTTAACAGCTTTTGATGATGGTTTTTTTTCACTTTTTTTGACTTCTTTGTCCTCTGTGGATATAACAGAAGAAATCTTTTCTTTCTCTTCTATTTTATCTTCCAGACGACTCGTAAGTGCCCTTAACTTATCTAAACTACTCGACATTCTTTTCCCTTAAAATGGGGCATATAGCCCTTCTTGAGTACATATTATTAAATATAATACAGAAGTTTTAATAATAGTTACTTTAAATCATAGTGAATAATATGAATTTTTCTATTTTTTAATTTGAAAAGCCCTCTTAAAACTAATATTATTTAGTATAAAATACTAATTTCATAACCTAAATAGCTCGCTTCTAATCCATATTTAGATAAAATCATATAAATATATTTGAGGATGAGATTGATGGATTATTTAGAGATAGTTGGTGGAAAGAAGTTAAGTGGAAATGTCACAATAAGTGGTGCTAAAAATGCTGCCCTTCCAATCATTGCAGCAACCATACTTAGTGACAAAGAGGTCACATTAACAAACCTACCAAATGTTGTAGATATCCGAACACTTCTCAAACTTCTTACAATGCTTGGTGGAACCGTTGATCATGATAAAACAATCGCAAAAATCAATAATGGTTCTATTACTTCTACCAAAGCAGTCTATGAAATAGTCTCTCAGATGAGAGCATCCATTCTGGTATTGGGTCCCCTGCTTGCAAGATTTGGAGAATGTGAAGTGAGTTTGCCTGGCGGTTGTGCCATTGGTCAGCGTCCTATAGACCTTCACCTCCAAGCTCTTGAAGAAATGGGTGCACATATAGAGATAAAAGGTGGATACGTTCGTGCTGAAGCACCCAATGGACTTCATGGGGCAAAGATAATCTTCGACAAGATCACTGTAGGTGGTACGGAAAACATCGTTATGGCTGCTGCTTTGGCTAAAGGGACTACAACTATCATTAATGCAGCAAAAGAACCTGAAGTGGTACAACTCTGTGAGATGATACGTGACGCAGGCGTAAAGATAGAAGGTATAGGTACTGATGAGCTTACGATAGAAGGTACAGACAGAAAACCTCTTACATTTAAAACTGTTGAGATCATCCCTGACCGTATCGAGGCAGGAACCTACCTTTGCGCAGGAGCTATCACGAACTCAACCATTACTCTTAACAAAGTAAACCATAAACATATACGCGCATCTATTGATAAGCTAGAACACATGGGTTGTACATTTGATATGGAAGATGACAGTATTACCATCCATCCTACTCAAACCCTTACACCTGTAAATCTTATCACTGTAGAGTATCCGGGCTTCCCTACAGATATGCAAGCACAGTTCATGGCACTTGCAGTCATGGCTAAAGGAGAAAGTCTTATAGAAGAGCGTCTCTTTGAAAACCGTTTTATGCACGTAAGTGAACTCAACCGTTTAGGTGCAGATATCTGGCTCAAAGGGAGCACAGCGGCTGTAAAAGGTGTTGAAAAGCTCTATGGAGCAGATGTGATGGCAACTGACCTAAGAGCCTCTTCAGCACTTGTTCTGGCTGCACTTATTGCAGAAGGTACAACCAATGTAAGACGTATCTATCACTTAGACCGTGGATATGATGATCTAGAGGGAAAACTCTCTGCACTGGGTGCAAATATCGTGAGGAAGAAAGAGAGTAAGTAA
>NZ_JBFENQ010000050.1:0-11238 GCF_041551015.1 Sulfurovum sp.
GATTATTAGAAGATTTAGGATGTTGAGTATCCTGAAGAGGCTTAAGGGAACGGTCATCTTAGTACCTATTGTCAATGTTTATGGGATTATGACTTTATCCAGATATCTGCCTGACAGAAGAGATCTAAACAGGAGTTTTCCTGGAAGTGCAAAAGGCTCTTTGGCAGGAAGAGTGGCAAACATCTTTTATGATGAGATTGTCAGTAAATGTGACTTAGGTATAGATCTGCATACGGGGGCTATACACAAGTCAAATCTGCCTCAAGTGAGAACCAACATTGAAAATGAATATACCTTTAATCTTGCAAAGGTATTTGGAGCACCTGTAGTATTGCATTCAGAGATAAGAGATGGATCTCTTCGTGCAGTAGCACAGGAAGAAGGTGTACCGATCTTACTTTATGAAGCGGGAGAGGCTTTAAGGTTTGATGAAACAAGTATTAGAATAGGTGTACATGGCATAGTAAATGTACTGAGAGAAAATAACATGCTCCCTAAGGTATTACGTAAAAAGCCTGCAAAAGTCCCTGTTATTACAAAGAGCAGTCAATGGGTAAGAGCAAGTGAAAGTGGTATGCTTAGAACGATAAAAGCACTTGGAGATACGGTGCAAAAAGATGAAATCATTGCATTTATAGATGAGCCTTTGGATGATGTATCTTTTGAAATAAAAGCATCCTTTGATGGCATCATTATAGGTAAATCTGAAATCCCTTTGGTACAAGCTGGGGATGCTGTTTTTCATATTGCAAGATTTGGAGATCTTGAAACGGCAGAGCATAAGATCGGATATTTTAGTGAAGATGCCATTGAGCAGAGTGAATTTCATGAGCTGAATGATGAAGAGAGTATTGAATAAAAAGAGGCCATATTATGGAAAAAGATTTTAGCAACGAAATTATAAAGCTTCGTGAAGAGAATGATACATTGCGTCATCGTCAAAATGAAGCGGATATCTATTATGCAAAAATGAAAGAGTTGGAAGTGTATCAGGCAAAACTTATTAAATTGCTTGCTCAAATGGAAGAAAGATCAGAAAAAGTTATCATACTTTTTGAGGGAAGAGATGCTGCTGGTAAAGGAAGTCTTATAGGAAGCATCGCTCAGTATCTTAATCCAAAACACTGCCGTACTGTTGCATTAGGAAGACCTACTGATGAAGAGAAGTCACAATGGTATTTCCAAAAATATATTAAACACTTTCCTAAAGGCGGGGAACTGGTTCTTTTTGATCGCAGCTGGTACAACCGTGCTATGGTAGAACCAGTTTTTGGATTTTGTACACAAAATGAGTATGAACTTTTTTTGGATACAGTAATTCCTTTTGAAGACTCGTTTATTAAACATGGAACACGTCTCATTAAAATATATTTAAGTGTTTCAAAGGATATGCAAAGTGAACGTTTTGAAAGGCGTCGAACTGACCCTTTACGTCAATGGAAATTAAGCGAAATTGATATGCAAGCACAAGCAATGTGGAATGAATTTACTAAAAAAAAGAGAATTATGCTTGAAAAAACCCATACACCAAGTTCACCATGGCATATTATTCGTTCTGATGACAAGCATAAAGCACGTATTGATGCAATGAAACTTATCTTGAGAGAACTTGGGTTTAAGGCAGAAGATTCCTCACTTGACCTAAAACCAGATAATAGTATTTTGGTATCTGTAGAAGAGGAATTGATACGTTAGTTTTTTAACGATACGATTTATATAAATAGCACAATATTTTATTTAGAATGATAAATATACTCATGTAGTTTTACATGAGTTTCAGATCGTTATTCTCTTGAGGTACTTCAGCTTGCTTAACATGTAAATCCAATTGCGGGAAAGGTATCTGAATATGATGCTTATTCAGCACTGCGTAGATAAACTTTAAAAAATCTGATTTTGTACCTGAAGGTCTAAGGGTTGATTGTCCTTTGACCCATACGACTAATTCATAATCTACAGAGCTTGATCCCATGGCCGTCATCCACACCAGCGTAGTATATTTTAGAGGTTTTGATACATAATTGATTTGGGAGTCTTTTAATTCGCCCAAAATCACTTCCTCTACTTTTTCATTAGGTGTTCCATAGGCAACGGAAAAAGGTATATGTATACGTCTGATATCATTCTCTAAAGTCCAATTGATCACATTGTTTTGAATAAAGGAAGAGTTAGGAATGATGACGTCAATATTGTCATTGGTAGTGACAGTAGTTGAACGCATTTTCATGTCACTGACTGTACCACGAATCGTATCTGAGACTTCTATATAGTCACCCAATCGGATAGTTCGTTCAAACATTAGAATGATACCTGCAGCTAGATTTGAGACGACAGTTTGTAAACCAAAACCAATACCTATAGAGAGTGCTCCGGCAACCAACCCTAGATTGGTAAGATCCAACCCTATACTGTTGAGTGCAGTAAGTAATGTAATAAATACAAGAATATAGTAACCAGAATTAGAGATCACTTTAGCTGAAGAATAAGAAAGTTTATCTCGTGTGACCAGATTCATGATCTTACGTTTATAAAATGCAGCAAGCATAAATCCAAGTATGAGTATAAGAACTACTTTGAGCATATCCATGATGGAAATATTTCGTTCATTAAATACAAAAAGTGATTCGGTAAGTTTATTGTAAGTATATTCATAAAGATTTTCGGCACTTTGTTCGACATTTGAGAGTGCCAGCGCCACATTGCCTGCTTTTTCTTTAAAGAGAGTTGTCAAAATAGACCGTTTAAGCGTATAGTGTTTGATAAGTTCTGGTGTAAGTGAGTCAAGATCTGATTTGCTAGAGTTGAATGTATCGAGTGCTTTTTCGTTTTCATTTATCTGTAAATAAGCAAGAGAAAGAAGTAATGTATAATCGATTTTTGTACTTAATGTTTTCATCATCTCCATATGATTGGCAACAAGTTTTTCACTCAGTGTATTAGAAAAGGTTTCATGATGCATTAATTCACGTTCTTTAGCCAAATTGAGAGCAACAGTTTCGTACTGAATAGTAAGAATTTCTGTGTTTATATCAGTAAGTTTTTTCTCTAAAACAGGAATATTGAAAGTGACTTGCTTAAGCGTTTTCTTTAAACGATCTTCACCTTTCTTAACCAAGTCTTCATATGCTTTTATGGAAAGTGCATCGTTTTTGTCTTTCAGTTTGTAAAATGCATATTGTAGCTGGTAAAGCAGTAAGTTTTTTTTATCTTCAGTTGTAATATCCTTGATGCTTTTACTTAAATATTTTCGTTTGGATTGCATGTTGGATTGTTCTTCTTTTAATGTATCAATCGTTGCATATGCATGGGTAAGCGCATTAAGAAAAGAAAGATAGTTTTCACTGCTAATATTTTGATCGAAAGGCAAAAGTGAATCAGGTAAAGAATCAACTTTTGTTTCAGGAGAGAGCATGTTCCCAAGTTTCCCCAGTATCATACGTTCTGTAGCGATACGTTCTATATCAGTTTGGTCTTTCGGGGCCTCTTGGTCAATGAGCTTACTTACTTCTTGATGATACGCTACCGTGTTATTTCCCTCATAGAGTCTTATATCGATATCAGCTGACCATAAAGAGAGTGAGAGAAGGAATAAAAATATTAATGATTTCATAAAGTGCTACTTTTTTTTAAATTATAGCATAGTACGTATCGAAAAGATTAATAACAAATAGTCAAAAAAATGTGTATTTTACTAATACAACACGTAGTACATTAATAATAGGCAGCGATAATCGTATAACATACAAAGAACATTAAGTGTGACAAACCTTCAAAGTAGTTTGTCTGGCCTTCATCTGTGCTTTTCCATGCTAAGATAATAGTCATCACCAACGCACCTATTTGAAGTGTATTAAAGTCAAGCAAAAGGTTGATACCACTCATGTATGCCAAAGCCAACAATATAGGAACAGTGAGGAGAATCGATACCACAGAAGCACCCATCGCGATATTGACAACTCTTTGAATCTGATCATTTCTGGCTGCTTTAACCGCCGTAAAAATTTCTGGGGTAACTGCAACAATTGCAATGATCAAACCGGCGAGTCCTGCTGAAATACCATACTCTTTAGCCAGTTTTACCCCATCCGTTGCAAAGATTTCCGCACTCAAAGCAATCATACCGATCAAAATAAATATGACGGCAAAATTACCTATGTTGTTGAAACTTTCAAAGATATAATCACTATGTTCATTTTCATCAATCTCTTGATTTTTTTCTTGTAATCTTCTTTTAAGTCTAAAAATTCTGCTTTTTGCGGTTGCCTGAAAAAAGTGTGTATGGGTTTTAGTTTGAAAAATAAAGATAATCACATAAAAAACCATTAATGCAGCAGCAATAATAATACTCGCTTCTTTAATAATGGCATTACCATGCTCTGATTCACTCAAGAGACTTGGTACCAACAGTGCTAAAGCCGTAACGAGCAATATAGTCGTATAGGTACTTGAAGTTTCTTTGTTGTGTTCTTGCTCTGTAAATTTAAGACCACCGATAAATACTGCAAGTCCCAAAAGTACGTTCATGTCTACGATGACTGCTGAGATTATACCACCCTTGACCGTCTCAACAACTTCGGGTGAATGTACCGCTTCAAGTAAGATGATATACAAAAGAACGATCTCTACAATAACCGCAGAAAACGTAAGAACCATACTTCCATAAGGTTCTTGCAATCTTTCAGAAAGGATTTCAGCCACTTCTGAAACCGTCAATGAAAGTGAGGCAATACCAATGGCCGCCATAGCAGTTGCCATATTACCGTTACCGTTTTTATGTAATACTACAGCTATAATAATTGCCACCATACCCACTACGATATCCCAATAATCTTCTACGTAATATTTCCAATTATTGTTATTTTCTACTGTATCATTTATTTCCATATAAATTTTAATCCTTGATTTATAATAATATTAAAGTTGCTAACCCTAGAAAACTGAAAAAACCAACAACATCTGTAACCGTCGTCAAAAGTACTGTTGAACCAATAGCTGGATCAACACCAAGTTTTTTAAGTGTCAATGGTATAGTTGCACCAAAAAAACCAGCTGCGAAAAGGTTCGCGACCATTGCCATAGCAATGACAATACCCAGCATAGGTAGTCCAAACCAGACATAAGCGATGATACCCATTACAATACCATAAATTAAACCGTTCAAAAGAGCAATAGAAACTTCTTTGATGATGGTTTGTCTTGCTTCATCTCCGGTAATCTCACCTAGTGCCATTTGCCTTACTGTAACTGTCAGTGTCTGTGTACCTGCATTACCGCCCATTGATGCAACAATAGGCATTAAGATAGCCAGTGCAACCAAAGACTGAATTGTTGTGTCAAACAGCCCGATAACCAAAGAGGCAGCAATCGCTGTAAACAAATTTAATCCAAGCCAAATAGCTCTTGATTTACCAATCATCCAAAAACTCTCTTCTTGCTCCGCAGTATCACTAACACCAGCCAGGTTGTAGATTTGGCCTGTTGCTTCCTCTGATATAATGTCATAGATATCATCAGAGGTAATACGTCCTACAAGTGTGCCTTTTTCATTTACTACGGGAATAACACTAAGATCATAATTACTTACGACTTCAACCACTTTTTTGATATCATCATGAGGGGCAACATAGACAGTGATCTTTCCTTCATCATCAATCACATCTTTATATAATTCTTTTGGACCATGCAGTATGAGATCTTCAAGAGGAATCATACCAACGAATGTACGTCCATTCGAAATGACAAATACATGATGTACATTATCGATCTCATTGTTTTCTTTCATCTTTTTAAGACGTAAGATAGAGTCACCGATCTTTTCATCCATGTGTGCTTCGAAAATCTCCACCTGCATGTGTGCACCGGCTTCATTTTCATCATAAGAGATGAGTTCTTCTATAGTGACTCGGTCTTCTACAGAAAGATTTGATAAAATTGCATTAGCTTTTTCCTCATCTATTTCTTCAATATGTTGGATGAGGTCAGCTGCATCATTGGTATTAAGCTCCACAGTAAGCTTTGCAAGTTTTTTTGCACCAAATCTTTCATATATATCTTCTTGATCTGATTTTGGCAATTCTATGATGACTACAGCTAAAAGATCTTTTGGGAGTTTATTTAAAAAATTAATATATGTTTGTTCATCAGATTTTTTGACCTTAAGAAGAAGATCAGCAATTTCATAGGGGTGTACATCAAGGTTTGCTCCTTCAATATATTCATTGAGATATTGTTCTAAAACTTCAATTTGTTCTAGTGTTTCATTGTCCATGACGATCCCTTATTATTTTTGATATATTATCCAATATATGTAAAGAAATGTATGATATTTAACAGTTAAAAATGAATGATGCAGAAAAATAAGTACCCATGATCATACTACCCCAAAAATCTTTTATTGTGTGAAATAAATGTGATAATTCTTATCATTCTTTTTGAACTTTTTTACGCCACATTAAAATAGCTATAAAGGTCAATACAATAAACATTAGCATTAGGAAAAGAACATTCAATGTGCCAGCTGGTTCAGAAGATGTAAACGGCAGTCCACTTGTATTCATTCCAAAAAAGCCAACCAATAGGTTTAATGGAAGGAAAACTGCAGAAATTATTGTAAGAATATAAATCATTTTATTCATTTTGTCATTGGCACGTGCACTATGGAAACTATAGAGGTAATCTAGTTTAGCAAGTTGATGCGTTGCTGAATTCAAAATTCGCTCCATATGTTCATGCGTATCTATGTAGCTATTCATTGGGAAATCAGTGCTTGCTTGGTAATGATGTATCATCCCTAGTAACATTTCAGAGGTTCGTATAAGTATTCGTTGAATGAGTAATATATCTCGTTTCAGTCCTATCCAATCTGTCATAAATCTATTTGTAGCCTTATTTTCATATAGAATTTCTTCCATATCTGCAATTAAATTTTGGTATTTTGTAAATGATTTTAATAGCTCATCTGTCATTGCATCAATGATTTTATGTGGTCCTACAAAACAATCACCAAGTATTTCAAACTTCTGTTCATCCCTATTGTATAAAAAACTGTTCTGTGTGGTAATAACAAACCCGATAGATTGACCTATAACCTTTTCATTTATAATAGGCATCCGAACTATTAGCATATTGTATTCATCATTTACATCAAATATTGATGGGTGTTTCTCATTCTTTAAGTCTTCTAGGTGTAGCTGATCTAAAAATTGTTCAAAATGTTCCATTAGTTAATCACCTCACTATATTATTATCATATTGTATCAAATATTCAAAAAATAGAGATTTGTGGCTGGTTTCAAAATTACAATGCTGAAGAATTCTTGATTTTAAAAACCTTATAAAACTATATATTTTATAAGGTTTTTTATTAAGTTGTTTAATCTCTAGGATATTATACAGCTATAGGTTAAAGTTGCAGTGGTTACTTAGAATGATTAGCTGGATCTTCTTCATGCTTATTCGTACTTCTTAAACTGTTGTAGCCACTCTTTATCTTCTTCACTGAGTTTTCCTACTCTCTCGAGTAGTTTTTTCTTTGTAGAGATGAGGTCATCTATTTCCAGGTATGCCAGTAGAACGGGATTGATCGTTGTCTCTTCCCTGCCATAAGCGATAAGTTTTTCTATATCTGCCAGTAATTCTTCTTTTGAGTGTTCATTTTCTTTATTCATTCTGTTATACTACCCAAAAAGAAATTATAAAGGATACAGTATGTTAGAAGTGGGAACGCAAGTACCGGATTTTTGTTTACCAAACCAAGATGAGGAAGAGATCTGTCTTAGAGATATTAAAGGCAGATGGATAGTACTCTATTTTTACCCAAAAGACAATACTCCAGGATGTACAACAGAAGCTTGTGATTTCACAGCGGCACTTCCCAATTTCGAAGATCTTTCTGCCATTGTACTCGGAGTAAGCCCGGACTCTCCTCAAAAACACAGAAACTTTATAGAGAAGAAAGAGTTGAAGATCACATTACTTGCAGATGAGGACAAAGCCCTCTGTAATTCCTTTGGTGTATGGCAACTCAAAAAATTCATGGGTAAAGAGTATATGGGTGTGGTACGTTCTACATTCATCATAGACCCTGATGGAAAAGTCGCTGCAACATGGACAAAAGTAAAAGTCAAAGAACATGTGGATGCTGTAAAGGCTAAACTGCAAGAGCTTCAAAACGTTTAATACTACTTGGACAAGGTATTCCTTGTTCTTGTCTTCCTTCTCCCTTTTATAAAATTTTAAAGATCATTTCGGTATAATCGCGTTCCTTATTCTATGAGAGGCTACAAAAATAGCTTGAATAATGGAAATACTCATGTAGTTATTCCTTGCACGGTTGTGTAATTCTAAATTTAGAATTGACATTGAGGACTACAGCGGATTAAACCTAGTGATGAAGCATGTGCTTTTAACTGAGCTTTTTTATTAAAACCACTTCAACAGTGGGTTCATACGACTGGTCGTATTGAATAGATAAAAGTTCTATTATGATTATATACCAAGGAGAAACTTATGGTAACAATGAAAGACTTACTCGAATGTGGCGTACACTTCGGACACCAAACAAGAAGATGGAATCCAAAAATGAAAAAATTCATTTTCGGTGCAAGAAAGAATATCTACATCATCGACCTTCAAAAAACACTTAGATATTTCAAATATACTTACAATGTTGTAAGAGATGCAGCAGCTGAAGGACAAACAGTACTTTTCGTAGGTACTAAAAAACAAGCTAGACAAGCAATAAAAGAGCATGCTGAGAGATGTGGTATGCCTTACGTTTCAACTAGATGGTTAGGTGGAATGTTAACAAACTACCCAACAATGAAAAAATCTATCAGAAAACTTGAGATCATCGAGCAAATGGAAGAGACTGGTCAAATCAATCTTTTAACTAAAAAAGAAGCTTTGATGCTTAAGAGAAAGAAAGAGAAATTAAGCTCTTACCTCGAAGGTTTCAGACACATGAAAAAACTTCCAGACATGATGTTTGTTATCGATTCTGTGAAAGAACACATCGCTGTTAAAGAAGCAAGAAGACTTGGTATGAAAGTTGTTGCACCACTTGACACTAACTGTGATCCAGATATGGTTGATTATCCAATCCCTGGAAATGATGATGCTATCCGTTCAATTGACCTTTTCTGTAAAGAAATGGCTGAAGCGATCATCGAAGGTAAAGCAATATATGCTGAAACAACTGGTGGAGATGTTGAAGAAGCAACAAGTGAAGAAGTAGCAGAAGTCATGACTGAAGCAGCATCTGAAGAAGAAGTAGCAGCACTTGTAGAAGAAAAATCAGCGCCTAAAGCTGAAACAAAAGGTGATGACCTTACTAAGATCGCTGGTGTTGGTAAAGTATACCAAGGAAAACTCAACGATGAAGGTTTCTACACATACGCTGATGTAGCAAACATGACTGATGCTCAAATTGAAGTAATGGAAGAAAAATACAGCTTTAAAGGTAACTTTAGAGACGCTGTTGCATCTGCTAAAGAATTGGCGGAGGCGTAATCATGGCAAACTTTGGACCTAAAGATATCAAAAAACTCAGAGAGATGACTGATGCAGGGATGATGGACTGTAAAAAAGCATTGACTGAAGCTGATGGAGACATGGACAAAGCGGTTGCATGGTTAAGAGACCAAGGTATGGGTGCTGCTGCTAAAAAAGCAGGGAAAGTTGCTGCTGAAGGTGCTATCGGTGTTAAAGTTGAAGGTAATAAAGCAGTAATCGTTGAGATCAACTCTCAAACTGACTTTGTTGCACAAAATGACAAATTTAAAGCACTTATGGATACCGTTGTAAATCATGCATTTGACAATAATCTTAAAGATGCAGAAGCGATCAATGCTTCTACTATCAACGGTGAGCCTTTTTCTGATTATCTTTCTCTTCAAGTTGCGACTATTGGTGAGAAACTTGATGTAAGAAGAGCTGCACTTATCGTTGGAGATGAAACTACAGCGGTAAACGGTTATGTTCACTCTAACGGTCAAAATGGTGTAATCATTGAAGCAAAGTGTGACTCTGCTAAGACAGCTGAAGCAATGACAGCTGTACTTAAAGAAGTTGCAATGCATGCAGCTGCAATGTCACCAAAAACACTTTCTTATAAAGATTTTGATCCTACATTTGTAGAAGAAGAGACTAAAGGTAGAATCATCGCTATCGAAAAAGAGAATGAAGAACTTGTTAGACTTGGTAAAACACTTAAGAACATTCCTCAATATATCTCTATGAGTCAATTGACTGAAGAAGTTATGGCTGCAGCTGAAGCACTACTCAAAGAAGAGCTTAAAACTGAAGGTAAACCTGAAAAGATCTGGGACAGAATCCTTCCAGGTAAGATCGAAAGATTTATCTCAGACAACACAACACTTGATCAAGAACTATGTCTTCTTGACCAAAAATTTGTAATGGATGATAGCAAAACAGTTCTTGAATATATTCAAGAAAAAGCAAAAGCGGCTGGTGGTTCAGCTGATATCGTACATTTTGTAAGACTAGAAGTTGGTGAAGGAATTGAAGTAGCAGAAGAAGATTTTGCTGCTGAAGTTGCTGCACAAATGGGATAAGGGTCTTCCCTTATTCTTTTTTTCTGTTCAAGCTATCAGCTTGAACAGAGTCTCTCATATTTTTTTCCTCTATTTCTCAATATACCCATCACATTTTTATGTTAGAATATGCCATGAAGTGGAACAAAATCCATACTTGCAAAATAGTTTAAAGGCAACAGATGTCCCAATTTTTATTGGAAGCGCAAAATATTTCCCACGGTTTTGATACCCTTTTATTTCACGATGTAAACTTTTCTTTAAAGCCATCACAAAGTGCAGCGATCATTGGTCGAAGCGGCTGCGGAAAGTCTACACTTTTACATATATTTTCAACTTTTATCAGACCTGATAAAGGCAGTGTAACACTTTTAGGGAAAGATCTTTACACGCTTGATGATAAGGCTATTGAAGCATTACGACGTTATGATATAGGGATCATCTTTCAGTTCCATTACCTGTTTAAAGGTATGAGTGCACTGGAAAACATCGAAGTAGCCAGCATGTTAAGTGCTGAGAAAATAGATGATGCCATACTTGAAAAACTAGAGATCAAAGAACTGATGAAACAAAAGATAGGCGAACTCTCAGGCGGACAGCAGCAACGTGTCTCTATAGCCAGAGTATTAAGTAAAAATCCTCGTATCATCTTTGCAGATGAACCTACAGGGAACTTGGACAAAGA
>NZ_JBFENQ010000051.1:0-11222 GCF_041551015.1 Sulfurovum sp.
ACTTCTATTTGGCAGGCTATGCAAGAAAAAGAAACATTGCAAGAAGTGTTTGAAGTGTTGTTAGATCAGTATGAAGTTGAACCTGAAATGTTGGAACATGATCTTTCTGATTTTGTGGGGAAATTGCTTGAAAGCGGGTTGATAGAGGTGAAAGAGAATTGAATCTATCACAATACTTAGATGCCGAGGGCATATATTTAGATCCTGAGATCATTGTAAAATTGGAAGGTTTTGCTTCGCTTTTGAATGAGTGGAACCAGATCCATAATCTTACGGGGGCTAAAACCATAGATGCGATATATGTGAATATCGTGGATTCTCTTTACCCACTGACCTTTATAAAACAACCAAAAACACTTTTAGATGTAGGAACAGGAGCAGGATTTCCTGGGCTTGTACTCGCGATAGCACTTCCAGATACCAAAGTAGTATTGGCTGAACCACTTAAAAAACGGGTCTCTTTTTTAAAGTATGCAGCCATAGACCTGGAACTTTCAAATGTCAGTGTAGAGGCTAAAAGAGTGGAGAGTGTAGAGCATGAAGCTTTTGATCTCATCAGCTCACGTGCAGTGACAAATACAAAATTACTTTTAGATCTGACCTCCAAGATTAGTGATTCGCATACAGAGTATCTTTTTTACAAAGGGTCTCGTGTATTTGATGAGATAGAAGATGTACAACATCAGTTAAGATATGATATAGTACAAAAAAACCAACGAAACTACCTCTATATAAAGAATGAAGAATGATCTTAAAACTATTAATATTTGCTATTGCAGCTGTACTTATCTATAAATTTTTTGGAGGGAAACTTCCTACATTTGGGAAAAGCCCACATGAAAAAAAACTTGATGATGATACACTTGTAGAATGTACGAAATGTCATACCTATGTCACTGTGAAAGAGAGTATAATTGTGAACGGTAAGTATTACTGTTCCCCTGAATGTACACCATAAATAAAAAAAGGAGTAATCATGATCATTATTGGACACCCATGGATAAAAAGTAATCGATTTTTTAAAGTTTTTTCTGTCAAAGGAATTGAAAAAAGTCAAGCAGATGATGTAATTTTACTTGAACCTTTAGTGGATTCACATACTCTTGCACAACACTGTCAAGCCAATAACATCCCTTTTGCAGTCGTAGCAAATAATTTAGATGATGCACTTTTTGCCAATGCTTTAGGCGCCAAATATATCATCTGTGAAGAAGATGATGCTTTGATGATCCAGCCTATAGCAAACGAATATCTTTTCGATACACGTGTTTTGGTTCTCATACATAATGAAAAAGAGATAAGTAAGATAGCAAGAGGTGGTGTGGATGGTGTGATCTTTGCAGATGCTATCTATGAAAGCTGATATTCAACGTTATACTCTTACATATATACTGATAGCCTCTAACAGTGTAGTCTATCTTTTTTCTGCACTTCTGAGCCAAAGTCTTAGTGATATGGATATGCAAGTCCTTGTAAATATGGGAGCACTCTTTGGTCCATATACTGTACTTAAGAGTGAGTGGTGGAGACTACTGACTGCAATGTTCTTACATGGCGGAATGACCCATCTTTTGATGAATATGTTTTCTCTCTACATTGTAGGACGTGGTGCAGAGATGTATTTTGACACGAAGTCTTACTTAAGTATTTATTTTTTTGCTGGGATCATCGGCGGACTGGTATCACTTTATATGCATCCAGTCTCTGTGGGGGTAGGTGCATCTGGGGCCATCTTTGGTGTTTTTGGTGCATTGGCAGGGTTTTTCCTGGCACATAGAGACAAGATAGCTTCACACTCTAAAGCGTTCATGAAAGACTTTGGTGTTATTATCGCGATTAACCTTGTGATAGGACTCTCTATACCCTCCATTGATGTAAGTGCCCATATCGGAGGACTTGTAGTAGGTTTTATAGGAGGGTTTGTACTCTCCAAAGATCCAAAATGGATCTTGGTCTATAATACTATGATGATACTACTCATCATGGTCTTTGTTTCATACCTTCCTGATCATTATGCTCAAATATTATTTTAAAGTATTTATACTCTCTTTTTTTCTTATAGGGTGCATGGTTACAGCACCTTTGGTATCAGAAACAAAGATTGCAGAACTCTCTCTGCTTTTACAGTCATTAGACAGTACTATTCCCCAAAGTGAAGCAATGCAGCTTTCTAAAGATATTTTTCATAAAACAGAGCAACTGACAGAAGAGTTTGAACTTACTTCGCCACCAGTATTTCATAACTTTTTAGTCACTGTGGGAGTGCGTGAAAAAGGCCTTTGTTATCATTGGAGTGATGCTTTGTATGCTTATCTCATAGAGAAAAAATATACTTCTTTTGAATTTCATTTGGTTGGTGCGAATATAGGAGAGTATTTTTATGAACATAATGCTTTGGTTGTGGTAGCCAAGGGTGGAAAAGTAGAAGAGGGTATCATCCTAGATCCATGGAGAAATTCTGGAAAGCTTTATTTTTCTAAATTAAAGAATGACTCAGAGTATAGATGGATACACAGACCAAAGAGAGGTTGTCACTAGTTTCTATTCCGCAACAGGTTCTTTTTCCATACCCAATTCACGTAATTCAGCCTCTTCTGCAGCCAATGCTTCTTTCTCTGCATTTGAAAGCGCTTCTTTGGGTTTCACTTCTTCTTGCGGTTCTTCCGTTACTTCTGTTTGGATTTTTTGTTCATTATTTTCTTTATCTGTAGGCTCTGTCTCTTCAGAGATATTACTTTCTTCTTCCAATACTTCTACATTGGTTTCTGTGGGTACTAATTCTTCTTCTGCTATAGCTGTAGTGTGAAGGAGAAGAAAAAAGGAAAATAGGATACTTGAAAATAGTTTAGACATAAGGAACCTCGCTAAAATTTTATAAAATAGTTTACAGCATTTTTTTTAAAATGGCAAATAAATTTTGTCTATCAGCTCTTCATATTCACTTTTTGCATCAGAGTCTATCGTGATACCTCCACCACTTTTATAAAAAAACTGGCCATTTTCATTTTCAATAAAACGGATCATTACACCAGAACGAAGAGACTCTCCATCAAAAACACCAAACACACCTGTATAAAATTCTCTGTCAAAATTCTCTACACGTTTGATGATATTTACAGTACTCTTTTTAGGTGTTCCGCAGATGGAGCCTGCGGGGAGTATTTGACTAAGAAGTGTGCCTAAATTATCTTTCCAGTCAGTAGGAAGTTTTGCTGTGATCTTGGAACTTATTTGCAGGAGTTCTTTTTTACCCGCTTTGATCTTCTCGACATAACGAAACTTTTCCACTTTGACGTTTGTACCGATGATTCCCAGATCATTACGCATGAGATCCACTATCATGACATGTTCTGCCATCTCTTTTTGGTTAGACAAGATCGTCTCTTTGGCATGAGGCAGATGGGCATCTATGGTTCCCTTCATAGGGTATGTAGCTATGGTATTGTCTTCTATCTCTACAAAGCGTTCTGGAGAGAAACAGATAAATTCATTTTTAAAATAGAGTTTGAATTTGGCTCTGGCACAGGTGAAAATCTCTTTAAGTGTGAGACTACTCTCTACGGGTGTTCTAAATGTGAGATTGAGCAGATAGGTGTTGCCGGAATGTATCTCTTCAAGTACTTCATCGAGTGCTTTTTTATACGTGTCGAAGTCAATAGGAGATTTAGAGAAGGTAAAATCTTTTGTACATTTTTGTACAGGGTAGTTACGCCAATCTTCTAATTTATAGAAAATGTCATCATTTAAGTCATCAAGTGGCTGTGCAAATATTTTGTCACAGTCAAAAGATGTGATAAAAAGAAAAGGGGTACGTGCTTTTGAGAGTTTGTCTATCTCTTCAAACCCCTCTTTTTTATGTAACCACAAAACAAATATCCCCTCTTATTTTAATAATGTCGATGCGAACGCCCTTGAAAGCGAAGCGATTCGAGAGTAGCGACGCTTTTTGCTTACTTTTTCTAAAAAAGTAAATAAGAAAACGAAATTATGTAATAAAAACTACAAAATCAAAAAAATACTAAGAATCCAAAAGCAATAGCTTCAAGATAGCCATACGCATATAAACCCCATTTTTAACCTGTTCAAGCACTTTACATCGTGGATCTTCAAGCATGGCATCAGAGATATCTATATTTCTCATTACCGGGCCAGGGTGAAGCACTAAGATGTCTCTGTCCCCTAAAAGCTTATGATCGATACAGTAGTGTTTCGCATACTCAGCATAATCATCAAAGATAGGTGAAGCATGACGTTCCAATTGTGCTCTAAGTGACATGACAACATCCACTTTGTCCAGTACATCTTCAAGTTTTTCGTATTGAGGCAGATCACTTTGGGGCATAAATGGTTTTGGTGCAACCAAAATGACATTCATACCCATACGTGTAAGTAGACGAATACCTGAACTGGCCACGCGAGAACTAACGATATCACCAACAATAGCAATAGTTCTACCCTGAATGTCACCATTAAAATGTTCAACCATGGTAAAGAGGTCAAGAAGCGCTTGTGTAGGGTGTGCATAGTTACCTGCACCAGCGTTGATAACAGAGGTCATTTGCATATCGGCTAAGATTCCGGGTGCATCATTTTCAGAGTGACGGATGATAACGCCATCTGGTTCCATTGCACAAAGGTTTGCAAAGGTATCCTCCAGGGATTCCCCTTTTTTGGTAGAACTTTTACCCGGGTCAAGGTGTACCACTGCAGCACCTAGTCTCTTTGCTGCCACTTCAAAAGAACTTCGTGTACGTGTAGATGCTTCAAAGAAAAGGGTAATAAGCAGTTTATCTCTAAGCAGTTGAGATGGACGTTGCACTTTAAAAGTTTTAGCATCATGAAGTAGTTGTTGTATTTGTGTGTCAGAAAAGTTGCTGGTGTCTACTAAGTGTTGCATATACTGCCTTGTAAATTTAATTTTGTCATTATATCTAATAGCTGCTAATAAACTTTTTTATTCCTTTTTCAACACTCCACCAATTGGGGAATACTTCATCATAAAAAGGTTTTGTCACTTCATCAAAACTGTCGCTGTCCTCAAATAGATTTACACACCAGTCAAATTCTATTTCACGGGACTTTAACGCTTCCATTGAGAGTAATGTATCGTTAATACATCCTAATCTGCTTGGAGTGACTAAAAGTACTTTAGCTTCCAGTTTTTTAGCCAGGTCGATCATCATAAAATCTTTTGTGACAGGTACCATAAGACCGCCGGCACCTTCGACTAAAAGTATGTCACAGAGTTGTGAGAGTTCTTGGTATTTTTCTATGATCTTCTCAATGACTATCTCTTGTTTGGTATCTGCACAAAAAGGGGCTGCAGGAAGAGGAAAAGTGTATGCTGTGATATCTTCTGGTTTGAGGTCATTGAATTTATTGTTTACCTTCTGACAAACTTTTAAGAGTAAACTTGCATCAAGAGGCACAGTGGCAACACCTGTTTCGATGGGTTTAAATACACCCACGGACAAACCCTTGGAAGCGAAGGCTTCAATGAGTTGTGCAGTGGTGTGTGTTTTTCCTATGTTTGTGCCAGTGGCGGTGATGAAAAGTGGTTGCACTTGCATTTCTCCGTTTTTTTTGTATAATAGTATAGAATAATTTATGAGGATTTTAACATAATATGCCAAAGTTTGAAGAAGAGTTAGAGCTAGATTTAGAGTTGCACGAACCACAGATGTTTAAAGTGTTTCTACACAATGATGATTATACAAGTATGGATTTTGTGGTAGAAATACTTATGGGTATTTTCCATAAGACACATACCCAGGCAGAACAGATCATGTTGCAGATACATGAAAAGGAGAAAGCCGTATGTGGTGTATACAGCTTTGAAATAGCACAAACTAAAGCACAGCAGGTCAAGCAACGTGCCAAACAAAATGGGTTTCCATTACTTGCAACCATTGAGGAGGATAGTTAATATGATTAGTATTGCATTGAACGATGTATTTAAAGATGCTGTAGGGTACGCTAAAGAGAACAGACATGAATATTTGACAGTAGAGCATGTATTCTTGTCAATAGTGAGAAGTGCAGCAGGACAAGAGATATTTTCTATACTTGATGCTGATCTTAAGAGGTTGGAATCTGGTATCGTTGAACATATTACAAAGACTATCCCCTCATTGAAAGAAGCTGTAGAACCATTTGAAACTGTGGCACTTTCTCGTGCAATCAATGACATGATGACACATATACACAGTTCTGGAAGAACAGAAGCCAGTATAGGTGACATGATAGCAGCGATCTTTATGCAGGAGCATTCGTATGCAGTCTATCTGATGAAAAAAGAGGGTATAGCACGTGTAGATATACTTGAGGTTATCTCTCATAGGTACGATAAATCAGATGATACTACAAAAGAGGAAAAAGAAGAACAGACACTTTTGGATCAGTTTACCATAGAACTTGTATCATTGGCTAAAACAGGAAAGATAGATCCGGTAGTAGGGCGTATAGAAGAGATAGAGCGTGTGATGCAAACGCTCTGTAGACGTAAGAAAAACAATCCTCTGCTTGTAGGTGAACCAGGTGTGGGTAAAACAGCTATCGCTGAAGGACTGGCATTGAAGATTTCGGAAGGTGATGTCCCCGACATACTCAAAAGTTCAAAAGTATATGCATTGGATATGGGTGCATTGGTCGCCGGTACGAAATACCGAGGTGATTTTGAAAAGCGTCTTAAAGGTATCATCAAAGAACTTACTGCACAGGATGATGCCATCTTGTTTATTGATGAAATTCATACCATGGTAGGAGCAGGAGCAACCAGTGGTGGAAGTATGGATGCATCTAACTTGCTTAAGCCCGCACTGGCTCGCGGTGATTTGAAGTGTATCGGTGCAACGACCTATGCAGAATTTAGAAACTTCTTTGATAAAGATAAGGCACTGAGTCGTCGATTTGCAAAAGTAGATGTAGAAGAGCCAAGTATTGAAGATACGATGACGATCTTACAAGGGATCAAACATAAGTATGAAGCCTATCATAACATCACGTTTACAGATGAAGCACTTCAATCTGCTATCGATCTTTCTGTCAAGTATCTGCATGATAGATTCTTGCCGGATAAGGCGATGGATATCATTGATGAGGTAGGTGCGCACTTTATGCTTAGAGGCCAAGAGGGTGTAATTGTCCAACCTAGAGATATTGAAGAGAGTGTAGCGAAGATCATGAAACTGCCTTCTACAGTGATAGGCACAGATGATACAAGAAAACTTAAATCACTGGAGAAAGACTTAGCTTCACATATCATCGGACAGGATGAAGCGATCAGTGCATTGGCAACGGCCATTAAACGTTCCTATGCAGGACTTAATGCACCAAATAGACCAATAGGAAGCTTCTTGTTCGTAGGTCCTACTGGGGTAGGTAAAACAGAGCTTGCGACTCAGCTTGCTAAAACGATGCATGTGCATTTTGAAAGATTGGATATGAGTGAGTATATGGAGGCACATACCATTAGCCGTTTGGTCGGTGCACCTCCAGGGTATGTCGGATATGAGCAGGGCGGATTACTGACCGAGATGATCAAAAAGCATCCGCATACGGTCTTACTTCTTGATGAGGTCGAAAAAGCACATCCGGATATCATGAACATTTTACTTCAAGTAATGGATGGTGCGAAGTTAACAGATAACAACGGTGTGGTCTCTGATTTTAAAAATGTGATACTCATCATGACATCAAACATAGGTACCAAAGAAGCCAATGTCATGGGATTCAATAAAGATACTTCAATGAAAACAGACAAAGCACTGGCATCTTTCTTCTCTCCGGAATTTAGAAACCGTTTAAGTGCTACCATAGAATTTAATGCACTAGGATTGGATGCACTTGTTACCATCGTAGATAGAGAGTTAGATAAATTAAATCTATTGCTTAAGTCTAAGAAAGTCAAAGTGACCTTAACTAAAAAAGCCAAAGAGTATTTGGCCAAAGAAGGCTACGATGAACGTTATGGTGCCAGACACATTGCACGTGTGATAGACGCAAAAGTAAAAGAAGCACTGACCGATGAGATACTTTTTGGAAAGCTTAAAAAAGGCGGTTTAGTCAAAGTGACCTATAAAAATGAGAAATTAGATTTTTTATTTGAAAGTAAATAAATGGCTTCAATGTTTGAGGAGGATAACTATTTTATCCCCCCACTGAGTAAGTACTCTACTGAATTCCCTGATCCACGTTCAGCTTCAGATGAAGGTCTTTTGGCCTATGGAGGGGACCTCTCTACTCATAGATTGATCAGTGCATACAAAAAAGGAATATTCCCCTGGTACAGTGAAGGTGATCCTATACTCTGGTGGTCACCCAACCCGCGACTTCTACTCTATCCAAACAAGTTCAAAGTACGAAAATCTTTTAGAAGGGTTTTACGTTCTGGAAAATTCACTGTGACGTTTGATGAGAGATTTTCAGAGGTGATCAGATATTGTGCTACGGTTTCTAGAGAAGGACAAAATAGTTCTTGGATCGTCAGTGAGATGATAGAGGCCTATATACGTCTGCATGAAGAGGGTTTTGCACACAGTGTAGAGGTCTATAGAGAGGGAGAACTTGTAGGTGGACTCTATGGTATTGCTCTAGGAAAAGCATTTTTTGGAGAGTCAATGTTCTCTTTGGTTCCTGATGCATCAAAGGTTGCTTTTAAAGCACTAAGTGACGTTTTAGGCAGGAGAGGTTATGATTTTATAGATTGTCAGATGAAAACAGACCATATGATCGGTTTAGGGGCGGAAGCAGTTGAGAGGTCACTCTTTCTAGATGCACTAGAAGAGGCGATTGAAAAACCTATGGATTTTGGCTCATGGCAGCATTTTAAGTGGGAGTATGAAGATGGTAAATAGAGATATAGGGTTTTCATTATGGTTGGACTTTGTCGAGAGAGATTTTCTTAAAAATGATTTTTCAGCATTGATTGAAAAGGGTGTTATTAATGGTGCCACAAGTAATCCGTCTATTTTTGCTTCTGCGATTACGACATCTCCTGCCTATAAAGAGCAGTTGGCGTCTCTTTCAGGAAAAAGTCCAAAAGAGAAGTATGAAGCACTGGCTATAGAAGATATTCGTACTGCTGCGCAGGCATTAAGACCTTTATATGATGAAGGAAACGATGGATATATCTCCATAGAAGTCGATCCTTTCCTTTCAAACGATACAGAAGGTACGGTTGCCGAAGGTAAAAGACTCTTTGATGCTATAGGTGAGCCCAATGTGATGGTAAAAGTACCTGCGACGGAAGCAGGATATGATGCCATGACCCAACTGCTAAGTACAGGTATCTCTGTCAATGCCACACTTATCTTTTCACCTAAACAGACACAAAAATCTCTTAAAGCTATGAAAAAAGGGTTGGATTGCTTTGAAAAAGATGGTGGGTTGAGAGCAGAAGCGGTGATCTCTGTTTTTGTAAGCCGTTTTGACAGATTACTGGATGATGACTTAGAAAAAGAAGGATTAACTGTTTCCAAAACGGGTATTTACAATGCAGCAAAGATTTACAATCTCATCGAAGCGAACCACACACCTAGTGTTCGTACCCTTTTTGCAAGTACAGGTGTCAAAGGTGATGCTTTAGCAGCAGATTACTATATGAGAGAACTGCTTGCGCCACATTCTGTCAATACTGCACCACTTGCAACAATAGAAGCATTCATCACTAAAAAAGCACCGGCACCTAAATTCCCTTTGGAAGAGAGTGATATTAACGGCTATTTCACAAAATTAGCTGATAATGGATTTAATATGGATGAAGTGTATAGCCAACTCTTAAAAGAGGGACTTGAAGCATTTGAAAAAGCATTCCAAGAGATGCTTGACAGTTTAAAATAAATAACATCTCAAAGGGATATCATGGAAGAAAAGCTCAAGCTCTATCTTAGAACAATGATCAGTAATAGTGGAAGTGACCTTCATCTTAAGTCAGGCTCCCAAGTCAGAGTACGTGTACATGGTGTACTAAAAGTATTGGGTAAAGATGAGCTGACTGCAGAGATGATGGACAAGTTGGCTCAGGAAATCACAACAGCAGATCAATATGAAAAATTACAAACAGACAGAAACCTGGATTTTTCTTATGTGCTGGGAGATGAAAATAGATTTCGTGTAAATTTCTTTTTTCAAATGGATGGTTTGAGCGCGGTTTTCCGTATTATTCCAGTGAAAATATTGACACTGGATGAACTGAATTTACCGCCTGTGATCAAAACATTTGCACAGATACAAAGAGGTCTTGTACTTGTAACCGGAGTTACAGGTTCTGGTAAATCAACGACTTTGGCAGCTATCCTAGACAAGATAAACAGAGATCAGAAAAAACATATCATTACAGTTGAAGACCCTATAGAATTTGTACATAAAGATAGAGGTTGTTTGATAAACCAAAGAGGTATAGGTCCGGATGCACACTCTTTTTCTGATGCACTAAGAGCAGCACTCAGAGAAGATCCGGATATCATACTTGTAGGAGAAATGAGGGACTTGGAGACGATTGATATCGCGCTTCACGCAGCCAATACGGGACACCTTGTTTTTTCAACACTGCATACATTGGATGCAAAAGAGACGATAGACAGAATTGTCGGTATGTTTGGCAATGAGGAGCAAAACCGTATTCGTATGTCTTTGGCATCTGTTCTTGAAGGTGTTATTTCACAAAGACTTATTCCTACGAAACGTGGAGGAAGAGTTGCGGGAATAGAAATTCTTAAAAAAACAGCAAGGATCGAGCAACTCATAGCTGAAAATAGAGATGCAGAGATCCCTGATGCTCTGTTTGAAGGGAAAGAGATCTACGGTACGCAGACCTTTGACCAGGCACTTTTAGACATTTTACGTAGAGGTGAGATCACAGAAGAGGTAGCACTTGAGTATGCAACAAACCCATCAGATATGAAACTTAAAATGCAAGGGGTTGGAAAAGGTGCGATTGTCGATGAACATGCCCATGAAAAAGAGCTTGATGTCTTTGGCTTTAAAGAGGATGAAGAATAATTTAATACAAACTGGGTATAATTCGCGTCTATTTTACTAAATGAAGCAATTGATTGAGTAAAAAATTATACACAAGTAAAAAAGGACAAATATGTTAGAAGGTATCGTTAGAGAGAGTATCGGTAAGCGTAATGCAAAGCAGCTTAAAAGAGATGGTTATCTAATCGCAAACATTTATGCAAATGGTGTTGAAAATATCAACGCTGCATTTAAACGTGGTG
>NZ_JBFENQ010000052.1:0-11175 GCF_041551015.1 Sulfurovum sp.
AAACTATCTAAACTGGATGGCTGTTGGTGCGGTACTGTTATTGGTAATTGCTGCGATTTCAGCGATGATAGGTTAAGGGGTAAAAATGGAAAATATTTTAAGTATATTGGTCTTCTTCCCGGCAGTTGCAGGATTGCTTGGATTTGTAGTAGATAAAGAGAGTGCGAAAACCTATGGTATTACAGTAGCTGCAATTGAATTCTTTCTTTCTTTATGGTTATGGTTCAGTTTTGACACATCAAATGCAGGAATGCAGTTTGTAGAAATGATTCCTTTGATCCCTGATATGGGTATCTCATATTATCTTGGTGCGGATGGTATTTCATTGTTCATTATTCTTATGACAACATTAATGACACTTATCGGTATGGCAAGTATGGGTGAAACAAAAAATATTAAAAATATGATTGTGACACTTCTTTTCCTAGAGATGACAATGGTAGGTGTATTTGTTGCACTTGATGCTATTATCTTTTATTTATTCTGGGAACTTTCTCTTGTTCCGATGCTTTATATCGTTGGTGCATGGGGTGGTCCTTTAAGAATTTATGCATCTATTAAGTTCTTCCTTTATACATTTACAGGATCAGTTATTATGCTTGTTGGTATGTTATTTGTTGCATACATTTACCATAATCTTACTGGTGTATGGAGCTTTGCTATTACAGACTGGTATGCATTGGTATTACCTGTGAGTTATCAGTTATGGTTGTTTGCAGCGTTCTTTATTGGTTTTGCCATTAAAGTACCAATGTTTCCATTCCATACATGGATTCCATATGCACACGGACAAGCACCAACAATCGGTTCGGTAATTCTTGCAGCGGTGCTTCTTAAAATGGGTACATACGGATTTGTAAGATTTTCACTTCCAATGTTCCCGGATGCATCAGTTCTGTCGATTACACCAATTGCAGTGTTATCGCTTATTATGATTATCTATACAGCGATGATCGCATATGCTCAAAAAGATGTTAAACAAGTGATAGCATACTCTTCAGTATCACACATGGGTATTATTATGCTTGGTCTTTTTGCAATGAACGCAGAAGGTCTGTCAGGTTCAGTATTCCAAATGTTGTCTCACGGTATTGTTTCGGGTGCACTGTTTATGCTTGTGGGTATGATCTATGAGAGAAGACATACAAAACTTATGTCAGAGTTTGGTGGTATCGCATCAGTGATGCCTAAGTTTGCTGTTATTTTTGGAATTATGTTGATGGCCTCGGTCGGATTACCACTTACAATCGGTTTTGTGGGTGAATTCCTTGTGCTTCTTGGCTTCTACCAAGTATCACCAATGATGACAATCCTGGCAGGTACATCTATTATCTTAGGTGCAGTATATATGCTAAGAGTAATGAAACGTACTTTCTTTGGTCCACTAAATAATGAAGAGAACAAAAAACTTAAAGATCTAAATGGTAGAGAAACATGGTCGCTTATTCCATTGGTTGCGATTGTGATCTGGTTAGGTGTATACCCTAAGCCAGTACTTGAACCGATAGATAACTCTGTAAAAGCATTGCTAAGTTTTATGGATGAAAAAGCGATTACGCAAGAGGCAAAAGATATGATAAGAGTTGCAAAATCAAGTAAGGAGGTGAAGTAATGTTAGAGCCTATTAATGTGAGTTTAGAGAGTCTAAACCTTATTACCCTTGCCCCAATGCTTATTGCAATTGCTGGTGGTTTAATTATTTTGATGATTGACCTAATGAAGGATACATTACATAAATCACTTTATGTAATGTTAACTATTTTGGTACTCTTTATTGATTTTGGTGCTGTGCTAGGTCTTAATGTAAATGAACGCGGTTTCTTTGATGTAATGTTGATCGATGGTATTTCCATCATATCTCAATTGATGATCATTGGTGGTTCAATGATCTTTATACCTTTGGCATTAACATCAAAAAGATTCCACGAATATTCATATCCAGAATTCTTTGCACTTTTCTTATTTATGATTGCAGGATTCCAGTTTATGGTTGCATCAGATAACTTGATCCTTATCTTTGTAGGACTTGAGACAGCATCACTTTCACTCTATACGCTTATTGCGCTTCACAACAGAGCAAATTCATATGAAGCTGCCGTGAAGTACTTTACAATGGGTGCACTTGCAGCAGCATTCTTTGCAATGGGTTCAGCAGTAGTTTATGCACTCACTGGTTCTGTAGAACTTTATAAAGTGGCTGAAGTACTCTCTTCTCGTATGCATGAAACAGGATTGATGATCGCAATCTTTGGTTCATCTGTATTATTGTTAGTTGCTTTTGCATTTAAAATTTCACTTTTCCCTTTCCATACATGGGCACCTGATGTATATGAGGGTGCTTCTGCTCCTTTAGCTGGGTATATGTCAGTCGTACCTAAAGTTGCAGCATTTGTAGTGAGTATTAGAATTTTTGGTATGTACATTGATCTTGGTATTGAGTGGGTAAGATGGACAATTCTTATCATTGCAGTACTTACAATGACACTTGCAAACATTATGGCACTGGTTCAAAATGATGTAAAACGTATGCTTGCATACTCATCTATCTCTCATGCTGGTTTCATCATGGCAGCATTGGCTCTAGATACAACTGAAGGTAACACAGCAATATTCTTATACTATGCACTCTTTATGTTTACCAACCTTGGTGCTTTTGCTATGTTATGGATCTCTCGTCATAAAACGAGAAGATTTAATGTACTTTATGATCACCCTTACGAGAAGTTTTCAGGACTTATTCAGATCATGCCAATGGGTGCAGTAGTAATGGGACTCTTTATGTTCTCTCTTGCAGGTGTACCTCCATTCTCAGTATTCTGGGGTAAAATTTACGTGATGCAAGCAGCAGTCAATGCTGGGTATATCTGGTTAGCGATTATAATGGGGCTTAACTCTGCTATCGCAGCATACTACTATTTGAAACTTGTAGTGTATATGTTCCTTAAAGATCCGGTAAAAGATGTGGATGTTGTTTACTATAACATTTCTAAACCATTGATGGTTATCATTGGGTTTGCAACAGTTGCAACAGTTGCAGCTATCTTCTATGTACAGCCACTTGTATCTTATCTTTACTATATGATAAGTGCGAGCGGGTATTAGTATTTGCAGCTATAAAGCGTTGCTCTATAGCTGATAACAAGGTACTTTTATGTACCTTGTTATCTTTTCATTAAAATCTTCTCCAACTCTTCAACACTTCCTTTTATTACATTATTAAACTGAGAATTATTAAATGTTGTTTGTCGTTTAGCCAACCTTGCAGTATTGATGGTAATTTTTTCACTAAGCATTTTTTTGTCATAGATACCATCCAGATAGGCCAATGTCTCTTTGATACCTATGGACTTCATACAGTTAGGTGCCCGTGTATACTTTTTCTCAAGCATACATATTTCATCGATCAACCCATCATTGATCATCAGGTTGGTACGTATGGCTATACGTTCACGGAGTGTCTCCCTATCAATCTCTATTTGATAAATAGGAAGAGGTTCTGTCACTGTAGGCTTAGGTGGAAATTGTTGAAAGTATTGTGTAGGTGTTAGACTTGTTTCCAAATAGATATGTAAAGCTTTTTCTATGCGGTAGGGGTCATTGGGTTCTATATTTGACATATAGGTCTTATCTTCTCTGTAAAGCCATTTATAGACACTTTGTAAGTCTTGTAAATAGCTATTTGTTTTTTCTTTTGTCACCATACTTATAGTAGGTAGTTCACTAATACCTTCTATAAGCATCTTCAAGTAAAAACTTGTTCCTCCTACAATCACAAGATTTTTTCCATCTTTTAAACATTGTGCATGTACGTCATGATATAGCTTGATAAAGGTTGTCACATCAAAGCTTTTATCAGGGTAGAGATAGTCCATACCAAAATGTATAATACCGGCTCGTTCTTCCAGTGTAGGCTTTGCTGAAACGATGTCGATATCTTTATAGATAGAGAGTGAATCAAGTGACAAAATATATGCATTCATCTGCTGCGCTATCTTTATGGAAAGAGAGGTTTTCCCAGATGCAGTAGGTCCGATGAGAGCAAGCTGTTTAAAGGTTTTAAGACTTGGCATTTAGTGCCTTACTGTAGTGTATTTTAATACTTCTCATAGCGTAATCATACCACAGTGAGTGTTAAGGGTTAAGTGCTAAGTGTTAAGAGGGTAAAATATAATATTATATTTTTGGAGTATAAATGAATCTCTTTGATAAAAATAACCGTTTTAATATTGCAAATTTGGTTACATATTTAAATGTTGCACTTGGTGTTACAGCAATATATTTTATAGTTCAAGAAAATTTCTTTATAGCTATTATTTTAGCATGGATCGCAGGTGCATGTGACATAATAGATGGAAAATTGGCACGAAAATATAAACTCTCAACAGAGTTTGGAGTTCAAGTAGACAGTTTTGCCGATTTTATCTCATTTGTAGTAATGCCACCATTTTTACTGTTTTATGCACTTAAAGGCTCAATGAGCAGTGGATTAGAAGAGCTGATTGTAGGATTAATATTCATCGCTTATATCATTTTAGGGTTAAGAAGGCTTGTAGAATTCAACCTAAAAGTAGATGCAGGAGAAGTAGCAAAATATTTTGAAGGTGTACCTACTCCGCTAGGTGCAATCTTACTTTGGATATTGTATCTTCTTTTTACATATAGTATTATTCCTAGTGTTACGATTATTACACTTCTAGTAATTGCAATCGCTTGGTCTTTAAATAGTAAGATAAAAATTCCACATCCTTAAAAATTAAAAGTAGAAATTAGTATTGAATCATTTTAAAGAGAAGTTAGCACATTTTTCAGAACTGGTCATGTTTAAACACTCAGTGTTTTCCCTGCCATTTATCTTCATTGCTATGCTTGTCGCTTCTTATAATGAGAGTGGATCGGGATGGTTTGGTTGGAAGTTACTGCTTTTAGGAACACTGGCAGCAGTGACAGCACGTAACTTTGCCATGGGTGTAAACCGTTATCTTGACAGAGATGTTGACATCCTTAACCCACGCACAAAAGGTCGTCCCTCTGTAGATGGTAGGGTATCTAATGTACAGATGATAGGCTTTATCATGATCAATGCTTTAATGTTTATTGTGGTTGCATACTTTGTGAATACTTTAGCATTTCAGCTCTCACTACCTATTTTACTTGTACTTGGGGCATATACACTATTTAAACGCTTCTCTTCAATGGCACACCTCATACTGGGAGTGAGCTTGGGATTGGCACCTATAGCAGGTGTGGTAGCAGTAAATGGTGAGATAACACTTTGGTCTGTCTACTTGGCAATAGGAGTGATGTTTTGGGTAGCAGGGTTTGACTTACTCTACTCTCTACAAGATATGGCATTTGATAAAGTCCATAATTTACACTCTATCCCTTCGAAGTTCGGGGCAAAAAAGACGATGTGGATTGCAAAGGTATTTCATTTTTTAGCAATCATCTTCTGGGCTTATTTTGTATTTACAGCGGGGTTAGGTTATTGGGCTCAGCTTGCAGTACTTTTTTCTGCTATCATGTTGAGTTACGAACATTACATTGTCAACAAAGATTTTACAAAAATAGACAAAGCCTTTTTTACAGTGAATGGTTACTTGGGGTTTGTTTTCTTAATTTTAATTATCATGGAGGTTATATAAAATGCAAATGATGGATATAACAGTTTTATCGTTACTCGCACTGTTGGTAATCATACTATTTATGCTTGTAAGTAAAAATAGTAAATTAGCAAAAGAAAATAAAAAGTTAAACGAGATACTTGACGTAAAAAATGTCACCATTGCAAACTATGAAGCATCACGCGTTGCCGTGAAAGATGTGATAGAAAATTTCTCTTCTCTTGATGATGTGATGGACCTTATTAATGCGGGTGAAAGCAAAGCTTCTGTCTCTGAAAAACTGGGTATCCCTGTGAGTAAGATAGAACTGATCATAAAGTTTGATAAACTTAAAAAGAGAGATTAATGTCTAAAAGCTCTTGGGAGACAATTTTATCTGAAGCCTATGACTCTCTTGAGGCAGAGTATCAAAGATTTTTAGAAGAAAATGAGAGCTACTTCCCTTCTAAAGAAAACTATTTCAATGCCTTTAAGACACTTCCTAAAGAGAAAGTCAAATATATTTTATTTGGACAGGATCCCTATCCGAGAAAAGAAAGTGCAGGTGGGTATGCATTTATAGATACCAGCGTACAGAACCTTTTTTCAACCTCTGGTTTAAGTAAAGAGGTAAACCGTGCTACAAGCCTGCGTAACTTCATGAAAATGGCACTTGTTGCAAGTGAGAGATTGTCATCAGAGGATACTTCACAAGAAGCTATAAGTATATTAGATAAAACACAATTGATCGACTCCATAGAAGAATTGAGAGTGAATTTTGAAAAAAATGGTGTGCTGCTTTTAAATACAGCACTGATCTTTACAGATAAAAAAAGTTCTGCAAAACATATAAAGGCATGGAAGCCTTTTGTACAAACATTGTTAAATGCATTGGAAGAGAGTGCACCAAAACTGATCTTGTTTGGTACACATGCAAAAGACTTAAAGAAACAATTTTTACTGGATAAATTTGAAACGATAGAACTGGAACATCCCTACAATCATACATTTATTTCCAACCCAAAAGCACTTGAATTATTTGGTCCTATGCACCTACTTGAAATATAGAAGAGTTTTTGAAAGTAGTTTAAAGATTTTTTAGCTATAATTGCGCTCTAAATATCGCTACTACATTTTAAATGTGCACTCATAGCTCAGCTGGATAGAGCATCGGTTTGCGGTACCGAAGGTCTCAGGTTCGAATCCTGATGGGTGTACCACTTCTTTTTATTTGTATCCATTTTTCACACGTTTTCTTTCGACGTACCTGATGTACGCCTCAATAAATCATGCAAAACCTGAACACAACTAAAAAGAAGAGTATAATTTTCTTTCTTTTAGAAATTTTTACTTGTTTACTTATGCATCTCTGCAACCAAGCCCTAACCAAATTTATATTACAATGATACCAATAACTTTAGGGAGTTTCCATCTATGAACATTTTACTTATTAATGACAATCCTGTTGTCTCTAGACTGCTTGCGCTTTGTACTCGTGGGGAGCATATTGGGTTGGATGAAGTAAAGCATGTAGATGGTATTGAAGATGTCAGGTATGACATATTGTTTGTAGATGATGCTTCTTATGTAGATTATATTGATTATTTACTTGAAGATAAGAGAATAAGAAAAAAAGTTTTTATCTCTTATAATGAAGAGAAAGTAAAAGGTTTTGATGAGACCATTAAAAAGCCATTTTTGCCTTCACAAATTATGAAAGTGATTGAAAGTGTTAATATGAGTGAGGACTTTGAAGACAATGTAGAAGAGAATATTTCTATTTTTCCTATCTCAAAAGAAGAAGAAATCATAGAGAAAGAAGTATTGCCTGATATTTTTCCTTTGCCTATAGAAGATGAAGAAATTGATGATATTTCGGAGCCCGAAGAGAATGTGGGTACGGAGATACTTAACAGTAATGAGATAGAAAAAATCAAAGCATTGTTAGATATGGATGATGAAATAGATCTGTATGATAATGATGAACTTTTAAGTGATGATGAGTATGAAGCACGTAAAGTGAAGGTTATTAAAGAGCAGCTTATCGCTGACGGTTTGGAAATAGTAGAAGAAGATGAGATTGTTGAAGAGTTGAGCAGCGTCGCTCTAGATACAGATGAGCAGATTGATAAAAAAAAGACACTCTTTAATGATGATGAACTCTCTCGTATCGAAGATGCTGTTATGGTTGCATTGGAGAAATTGAAGCCTAAAAAGATCAAAAAACTTTTAAAAGGCAAAAAGATAGAAATCAAAATAAAATTAGAGGATGATGACTAATGCAAAAAGGTGCTATTTTAGTGCTCTCAGGCCCAAGCGGTGCAGGTAAAAGTACGATTATCAACGCAGCATCAGATGAGATAGGCGAATATTATTTTTCTATATCGACAACCACACGTACTCCTAGAGTGGGAGAAGAAGACGGTAGAGATTATTTTTTTGTAAGTAAAGAGAGTTTTGAAGAAGATATCAAAGCAGGAAATTTTCTTGAGTATGCAGAGGTACATGGTAACTACTATGGCACATCACTCAAGCCTGTAAGAGAAGCTTTGGAAGAGGGTAAGCTGGTTATATTTGATATCGATGTACAAGGCCATAGACTTGTGCGTGCAAAGATGAATGATATTACGACTTCTGCATTTATCACACCACCTACACTTAAAGAATTGGAGACAAGACTTCGAGCACGATGTACAGATGATGAATCTGTCATACTCAAACGCATTGAAAATGCAAAAGGTGAGATAAAAGCTGTAGGCGAGTATGACTTTACTATTATCAATGACACAGTAGAGGAAGCAGCAGAACGTTTTGTGATTGTGGCTAAGGCTGCTAGATTGAAACAAAGTACCGAAGATGAAGAAAAATTTGTGAGACAATGGTTATCAAATAACTAACATTAAACATATTGCAGTATAATTATTCAAATTAATGCTCAATGTAGCGAAATATAAAGGATTGACATGGGTATGCCAAGTATGCCAGAACTACTAATCGTATTGGCGATTGTTGTGCTTCTTTTTGGAGCAAAGAAGATTCCTGATCTTGCTAAAGGTATGGGAAAAGGTATTAAAGACTTCAAAAAAGCAATTAAAGATGACGAAGAAGAGCCTAAAGAGATTGCAAAGAATGATGCAGAGGCTCCTGAAGCAAAAATCGAAGAGAAAAAAAGCGAAAACGCTTAATTTTAATACTGAGTACCTTGTTACTCAGTATTGAGAATATTCCTCCAAATAGCTATGAAGCTATTTTCTACTACAATTCCATATTAACTATGACGGAAAACCTATGAAATTAAAATTACAAATCAATAACGTGATCAAAGAAGCTTTTTCCAAAGCAGGTATAGAACACGAACCTATGAGCGTATCTGAAGCAACTAAACCTGAATTTGGAGACTTCCAGTTTAATGGTGCCATGGCTTTGTCAAAAAAGTTGGGTAAAAACCCAAGAGAGATCGCAACACAGCTTATAGAAAATCTTGACTTAACAGGAGTACTTGCAAAAGCGGAGATAGCAGGACCAGGTTTCATTAACTTATGGCTCAATCCTTTTTGGCTCGCTTCTCAATGTGAATTAGCGCGTAAAGATGCTAGGCTTGGCGTAGAAAAACGTGAAACACCTATCAAAGTTGTGGTAGATTATTCTGGTCCGAACATGGCTAAACAGATGCATGTGGGACACTTGCGTTCTACTATTATCGGTGATACGTTGGCAAATCTTTTAACCTATCTTGGGGATGAGGTCATACGCCAAAACCATATTGGAGATTGGGGTACACAGTTTGGAATGCTTATTGCGTATCTGGAAGAGATACATGAAGACGGTTCTGTAAGTTTGAAAGACTTGGAGCAGTTCTATAAAGATGCCAAAGGGCGTTTTGATGAGGATGAAGCATTTGCGAATAAAGCTAGAGAATATGTAGTGAAGATCCAAAGTGGTGACAGCCACTGTTTGGAACTATGGCAAAAGTTCATAGATATCTCTTTGGGACACTGTGAAGAGGTCTATGAAAAACTGGGGGTCAATCTGACACGTGAAGATGTACGTGCAGAGAGTTTTTACAATGATGATCTGGCTGCAGTCATAAGTGACTTGGATGCAAAAGGGCTATTGACACAGAGTGATGGTGCACAATGTGTGTTCTTAGAAGGTGATGAAGTGCCTGTGATCGTGCAAAAAGGCGATGGAGGTTATTTGTATGCTACTACAGACCTTGCAGCTTTACGCTATAGAGCACAGACCTTAGGAGCACAACGTATCTCTTATGTGGTAGATGCAAGACAGGCTGAACACTTTAAACAAGTGTTTAGGGTAGCAAAAGAGGCTGATTTCGTTCCTGAAGACGTGAAGCTTGAGCATATTGCCTTTGGTACGATGATGGGTAAAGATGGCAAACCCTTTAAAACACGTGAAGGCGGAACGGTTAAACTTATTGAATTACTTGATGAGGCTGTTGTGAAAGCCAAAGAGACGATCAATGACAAAGAGTCTTATTCTGAAGAACAGGTAGAAGCACTGGCAAAGATCATAGGAATTGGGGCAGTAAAGTATGCCGATCTTGCGATCAACCGTGAATCAAACTATATCTTTAACTGGGACAAGATGTTGAGTTTTGAGGGTAACACTTCACTCTATATGCAGTATGCCTATGCAAGGATTCAAAGTATCTTTAGAAAGTATGATGGGCCTATAGAAGGTGATATCATTATTGGTGATGCTTTGGAGCATAGACTCTCTACGATACTTCTTCGTTTTGAAGATATCCTAAACCGTGCGGCAGTAGATGCAGCACCTAACCAGATAACAACCTATCTCTATGACCTGGTGTCTCTCTTTATGCGTTTTTACGAACAGAACCCTATGCTTAAAGAGGGTGTAGATGAAGCAACAAAGATGAGTCGTTTGCTACTTGCAGATCTGACAGCTAAGACAATCAAACAAGGTTTAGATATACTTGGGATTCAGACTGTAGATAAGTTATAAGTAATAAATATTTCCCTTACCAAAGGTAAAGATTTTACGAGAAATCATTTAGTGATTTCCTGTATCAGTCTGTTGGACTAGAAGTGAAAGGAATTTAAAAGGAGCTTTGCTTCTTTTGAAGGAGAAATTTATATGAAAGCACTCATTATTGTAGCTGTATTTGCCACACTGGGTATTATTTTCTTTCAATATAGTCGAAAAAAAGATCTCAAAACACTCTTTGTAGCCCTTATCACATTTAGTGTTATCATCTCATTGGCAGTGGTGGGAAATTTAACGCGACAGGTCATGCCGATATACTTGGCACACATTATGTTGATCGTAGTCTCATGGGGTGGATTGATAGTGTATCTTGTAAGAGATAAATATTATTGGTGGATTGTTTTTTCACCGGTAGTTACTATAGGATTATTTTTGTTATTGGAATTGTTGACAGGATCAGGGCACTAGGGAATACTCCCTGTGCATTGACCTTTATGCAGGATCGATATCTTTTTTCTTTTGATTTTCGACAAGTTCACTTAAAAATGTTTCAAGTGAATAACGTTGTCTATATTCAGGTATCATAATATGGATGAGGATATCTCCC
>NZ_JBFENQ010000053.1:0-10990 GCF_041551015.1 Sulfurovum sp.
TATTACGGAAACTTTGTTGGTGCTCATGTTAAGATGCCTCATATAAAAAGAGAAAGTTATGCAAAGTGGTTAGAACTTTTTTCACAGACGGCCGATGAAGTGTATGGACCTGATATTGCTGAACTTTTTAAGAAGAAAGCTATACAGCTTGTTAAAGAGTTTTTTAGTAGTACGAAAAAGATCTAAAGTAGATTCTTGACACTTATATAAAAGGAAAACAATGAATACAATTACAAAGTGGAATCTGCTTTTCATCGGAGATGATAAATCAATGTTTGATTCAGATACTAAAATGTTCAATCAGCTGTTTAATAAAGTAGATAAAGTTCTAAGCAAAGAAGAAGCACTAAAGCTTTTTGATGCCAATCAATACGATATTATCATTGGCGATATAAGTGTGGAGCCAGAGGGTGTGGCCCTTTTAAAACAGATTAAAGACAAGAAGCCTCAACAAGCCATATTTGCTTTAGTCTCACCCAAAGATACAGATAAGCTTTTTGGGATAGCGGACCTAGGGATCAATGCTTTTGAATTAATACCAGAGCAATTCGATCAAGCCTTAGAGCAAATTGCAGTGTTTGACCCTTATACAGAGATATAACACTTATCTACAACCATACATTACCACTTGATCTTCTTCAAAGATCTCGATCCAATCTTGTATATCTGGCTCCATCTGTTTAGCCCCATTTCTATTTTCTTGATCTAAAGCGGTATCTTTAATATCTACCAGGTTTTTTTTCATTTCATTTAGGTCAAGCAATACTTTCTCATTCAGTTCTAAATCTACTTTACTCATTTATTATCCTTTCATGATAGTTCTACATAAAGCATATCATATTATTCTTTATTAAAATTTATATCATATGTTTATAATTGGCAACTGGTTTAACATTCATTTTGTTATTGTTATACAATGTCTTCAAATAAGCAATAATTTATAAAATACTACCTGTTACTGAAGTGGGGTAAAGTAAGTCTTCTTTCGCTAAGATGTCACATTATTATATAAAGGCAAAAAATGGAACAAATAAATAGCTTATTAGAGAAGTATGACAACTTTAAAGATGCACAAATACGCTCAATTCAACCACTTTCGGATACTTCAAAAGTTCTTACAATAGTAGTACAGGATGATGATGGGGAAGATATTAATACGATCAAGATAGAGTTTAACAATATAACTAATTCAAAGATATTGGCTAATAGCGTACTGTCTTATATGGATATGGGATTCGGTATTAGTATTATCAAAGAACATGATCTATATGGTTTTGCACTTGGTAAAGGTACCGCTATGTTACATGTTCTTAATGCACCTTTGTACATTGTAGCTTCAGATATCAGTATTGAAGATAAATAGAAAATTAAACATTATAGATGGTCTATAAAGACCGATCAATTCAGAAGGTTCGATTACCTATCTGAATTTTAAGAAGACTTTATCGCAGTTGTCCTTTAGTCACAACCACAAGGACCACAACTGCCAGTGCTGCAAGAACCACCAGCATTAGGGTTGTCAGTTACTCTGATCACAAAATCATTGCCGTCTACTATTTGCGCAGAAAACAGGTGTTTTGTACAAAACTCCTCATTCATGAACTCTGATACTATATTTGAATAATTGTATGCATCTCTCTGATTATCAAATGATTTTTTACTTTCATATTCACTTTTTTTAAAACATCCACATTCATGTTCTATATGTACTGTATACATAAATTGTTCCTTTTGATTATTTATATTTACGGGAGTATAGTTATTAAAACTAAAAATAAGATAAAAATACTCTTATTAGTGGATATTCTTTATTAATGTATCTATATATTCAAGATCATTTAGTACTATTTTGATTAAAAATGCTAAGGGTAAAGGTGTAATACTTTATGGATAGAAACTTTATGTCCTATCATCCCCCTACTAATTTCCAAAGATACTTACATATAAAACAGACCCCTTTTTTAATTGTTTATATTTAGAAGTTTTCCTTGAGCACCATCAATATTAAAACTATTTTTGTAAGCTATAATCTTCATAATTAAGACCAATTTCAAGGATATAGAATGTTAATGCAAAAGCGAGATGTACAACAAGTATCAAATGCTATGATGAATATGCTGCATGAAGAAGAGATAGATATAATAAATGACTTTCATGATGCGGTTCTAGAAGAAGATATAGAAAAAATTGATGAGCTTTTTAAAGTAGTTCAGTTTGATGTTGAAGATCATTTTACTACTGAAGAGGAGATGATGGAACAGAGTAAGTTTTATGCTTTACAAATGCATAAATCTGAGCATGACACTATGAGACAAAAAATAAAAAATATTCAAGAAAACTGGGAAAAAAATAAAAATCCACAAGCAGTAAAAGATTTCTTAGAAGACGAGTTCAGGCATTGGATTATTTTGCATATTTCAAGATGGGATTCGGAAACAGCTATGCATATTGGTGATTCTAATTAGCAGTAGAATCACCTTTTATTTAAAATAAAAATTATTTATTATACAAATTATTATTAGTTTGAACCACTCTCTTTTGGAGGTACTTGGCTAGCATCAAAACCAATTGTGACACCACTTTTCTTTACAAGTTCTCTTGCATCTTCAATATCTTCATCCTCTTCATCATCAGCAGGTCTTTCACTGCTATGTATTATTATCTTATCTCCGTAATCTACAGCTTCAAAAAAGTGTGTCATACAAAACTCTTGATTCATACGGCATTCCAAAACACGTGCTTTATTATACATGTCTTCTCTTGTCTCAAACGTCATACTCTTTTCAAGTCCACTTTTTTTAATGCAACTGCACTCTTTTTCTATTTCAATTGTGTACAAATTATTTCCTTTGTTATCTTTATTTATAGGGGGGGTTATATCATTTAAAGCTTTAAGATATAATAAAAGAGCTATGCAAGCTCTTTTATTACGATAAATTCTCCTGATTCGTAGGAGTAAACTTTTTTAGCTGCCTTATCTATAATGATTGGTCGAATCCACTCATTTAAGATGAATTCTTTCGCAACAGAGTTTTCAACAGCTTTACCAACTATTTCTAGTGGTGCTTCCATGTACGTGAGTAGACGTACTGGCTCATGATAAGCTTTACCTTCTTCCAGAACACTTTGTGTAGGAAGACCAATTTTTAAATCACTATAGTTTCCGTTATACACACCAATTTTAGAAACAACATTGTGATATACCTTTGAGCCTGCACCATAGATATTATTGTCTACAGTAGAGAAATAGTGCTCAAGATTGATCCACTCACCAACAACAAGAGGTCCATCAAAGATACGTGTAAGAATGTCTGCATTCTCATTATCTATACTCGAGTCATAAGAGTGGAGGAAGATTCTGTTGTTGAATTTCATGTGTCTTACAGAGTCTCTTGGCCCTGCAAAAGCACACATGTTACCTGCCAGACCCCATTCTGGTCTAGGCTCAGACCAATCCATAGTTTTAATGAAGAGGTCTTCTTGCTTGTTAGCGTTAGGTAATACTGCCACTCTTTCTTCTCTTGACGCTAATGATGCTTTTTTAAAGTCTTTATCCATCTTAGAAAAAAGTTTTAATTCCTCTTCATCAAGTATATCAGTATCATAGAATGTGATCTCATCAGTAGTAGTTGTGTGAAGTGCAGGCAAAAATTTCACATCTTTAGGGATATCGATACCCTTCTCTTTGAGTTTTTCACGAATTTCAGGTTTATTCCCAATCATACAGAGTGCTCTCGCATTTGGCAAGCTAATGCTACCTCCACAGGCACCACAATCTAGTGCAGATTCAAATGGGTTATTGTCAGAGCAGCTTCCATGTCCGGAAATTGTCACAAATTTTGGGAAATCTTTTACAAGACCTATCATTTTTAGCAGATTTTCTAAATACATCACCTGTTCGTCAATGGTAAATCCAACTTGAGCCAGTTTTTCTTTTTGAAGTGAATAATCTTTACCTGTGATATGATAGGCATGCTTTAATTTATTGATGATGTCTGGAGAGATTTTGATGATGTCTGGAGAGACTTTCATGCATAAATCTCTATTAAAAACAAGATGTTCCCATAAGACGTAGAGTTCATCTTTATTAAGTTTTGTATCAGATTGTGTAGTTAACACTTCATTGATAATATTTGTATGAAGTCTTCTAACATATTTTTCAATCTCATTAATTGTCAGCTTATCAAGCGTAAAAGTGGTTTTTGGTTTTTTAGGTTTCATGTTGTTGAAGAGTTTGTTGGTTTTCTCAGGAAAGAATGTTTTTCCAAAAAGTTTAACACCAAACATCCATCCAATCGCTTCTACCATAATATAAGGTGTATAAGGATTATTTTTAAGGTCACTTAATACTTTCTTAGTCGTTTTGTTGATACTTTTTTTTGAATTATACTCTTCATGAGATTCAACTGGTATTTCAAAAACAATATTTTGTGGCTTGATGACTGCAGGAGCAAGCGCTAGCGTATGTGCTTTGTCAAATTCGACAAAGGAGATAGGGATACCCAAGAATCCACCTGCACCATAAGTGCTGTAAGGCCCAGACTCTTCTATTTTCCTACGCATCACTTCTGATCTCACATCTAAACAGAATACGATAGATGAAAGAGGTTTTTCATCATAGGTATGTGGTGTTGTAAATTCATCCACATGTTGCATGATATAACTATCTTCTAGTGACTTTAGCCAAAGAAACCCTTCTTCTTTTTTAAGAAAATTTGAAAAATTTGAAAACTCAATGAGTGACATATCAAGTTCAGGTAACTCTTTTTTTGCTAGTTGTACTCGAAGTGAATTTAAATTGATCTCATCTTTTACATATGCATCTAAGATCTCTTGATAGTTCTGGTGATCTTCCATTGCATCATTATAGGTACCTGTAAGCTTACCTTTTTCTCGCAACAGTTTTAATATAGCGTAAGGAGTATTCTCTTTGATATAAGCTTTGAGTTTATCAAAGTCATTGATCTTTTCTTTTTGCATATATTTTAATTCAAAATGTAATCTGACAGCCATATAGTCCATCATTGTTGAAGGATGCTCTTGCTGAGGCAAGTACTCTTTGTTTTCTGAACGGTATTTTATATATCCAGCCCATCCATGCAGTTTTAGTATGTGAGTTAAGAAGTATTTTTCTACATCTTCAACTTTAAGTTTTTCTAGAGCATCTAGCACATAATTTTCTGCACAGACCACATAGTCTATGTTTTCATAGAGTTTAAAGGTATTGAACATACCAAGGTCTCTATCTTCCATACTAAGTGTAGTTTGCTGTTTATCAAGAAAACGTGTAATGTACTCAATGACCTCTTTTTCAATCAGTTCTTTTTCAGTTGTACCAAAGAGCGCATCATGTATTTCATAGAGTGTCATATGTTCTGTAAGTGACTCTATCCATGCCTCTGTATTCATGTAGATCGAGTTTTCCTCAAGATACGTGTGAAGTACTTCATCAATGTCATGTACTTTTAATTCTTCATAGCTTCTCAAACTGTTCCACAATGGACTGATCTCTAGCATAAATGTTTTAGCTTCTTTTAGGTTGTTTTCAAGGTTTGATTCTTTTAAAAGTCTTAGTAAGTTTTTTTCTAGTTGTTCTGTTTTAATTTTACCTTCATTATAGAGTGCTATGTAGTAATCAGGATCCATATAGACTTTACCACCAAAGATACTTTGGGCTTTATCTAGTCCATCTTTAAAATTAAGGTGTTCAAAACCTTTTAGGGGATTATGGTGAATAAAAGCACCTATAGGCCAGTAATGTGGTACGGTGTCTTTAACCGCATTTAATTTTTCTAAGATACTCATGCTAGTAACTCCTTAAGTCCTACAACACTTAGAACTAGTAATAAAATAAATATAGTTAGATGTAGCCATCGCTCTTTAGGGCCTAAGTCGATGTAGTGTACATTGGTATTTGGTTTTCCAAAAACTGTTTTTGCCATGACTCTCACAGCGATTAAAAAGTTTCCAAAAAATATGATCACTACTGTTATATACCATAAGGTACTAAGTTCAGCGGCGAGTATTCCATTTAGGAACATTAACGAATTTGGAAAAGGAGGATAGAGTGCTAAAGCTGTTAAATAAATGGTTAGCATTAATCCTGCATATGGTGTAACAAGTGTGATACCTGTGATAGAATGATAGTTCGCACTACCATAGTTACGCTCATAATATTTCCCCATCATGAAAATACCAAGTAGGGTTATCAGTAATGACACTCCATATAAGGTACTCTCTTTTGCTTGAAACATAATAAGCATAGGTGCATTAAAAAAGAGTATATAGTAGGCCAATTTATATAGATTGGTTGTCTTGTTCGCTTTATATAGAGAGAACAAGGCAGCCATCAGTACAATGATAGCAAATGGTATTGATGCTGTTTGTGGAACCTGATGAGAAAATATCATCCCCCCAATAACCAATAAAGAAGAAAGATAAAATATTTTTTCTTTACCTAATATGTTTGTCTTTTCAAAAAAGAGATAATATGGTATCCCCGCAAATAATAGTAGTAAAATAAAATTTATTAACATGACATTTTCCCTTAAAATACTTTGAAATATTTGATATACATATCAGATATGTAACCTTCTTTTGCCAATATCTTATAGATTCGCCATTTAAACTTATTAGGTTTATGCTCACCTTCTGGTATACCGACAAAGTGTTGTTTATAGGTAAAGTACCAACCTATAAACATGATAGCCCCTAACATGAGAAGTGTCATGTTGCCTGTTACATGGAGTGTGGCAACTTCATAGAATAGAAGACCATGTTCACCGTATAGGAAGTGTTCAAGGGCTAATCCTATAAATTCATAAGTAAATAGAATTAAAATAAAGGAACTGATAACACCAATAATAACTTTTGGTGAGTTTGCTTTGGATACCTCAAAGAAAGATAAAAAGAGTTGTGTACCAGTAAGCCAGGCAAATGCAAGTATCAGCATAGCTGCATTAAACTGGAAGAACTCTTCAGCAAGTACAAACTTTACTCCTATGAAAACAATCACTGGCAATACAGTAAAGAGCGCGACCATGCGGAACATATTTATACTGTTATACTGTGGTTTCTCTTCCCAAAAAAGTTCATGTGAAAGTCTTCTTGGAACATTTGGCTCCTTTCTTGCAGAGTTGATAAGACTACCAGATTCTAAGAAGAGAGAGGCTTTGAAAATTCCGTGTACCATAAGGTGGTAGATAGCAAGAGAGAATGCCCCAAGACCCACTTCCATGATCATATATCCCATCTGTCCAACTGTAGAGTAACCAAGTGATCGTTTGATATCAGAGACGGCAAGCATAAGAATGGATGCAAAAATGGCTGTAATAAGTCCCATAACAAAAGCAACATTAAGTACAGCAGGTGTCAGCAATAATAAGAATGCCATCTTATTTAATAAGATACCACCAACATTTACAACACCAGCGTGCATGAGTGCTGAGACAGGGGTAGGTGCTTCTGAAGTATAAGGTAACCATAGGTGGAAAGGTATGATGGCTGACTTCATCATCGCTGCAAATAAGAATAAGAAACCAATCACATAGATCATAGGGTTGTCTACAGGTCCACTTTGTGACATGGCTAGCCATTTTTGACTGAGTTCTGCTAATTCAAAACTACCAAATATTTTATAAGTAAGAATAACTGCTATGATGAAGAATAGGTCGGCAAGTTTATGTACAAGCATGGTCCATCCACCATTTTTGATCGCAGATTTCGATTCGACATTAAAGGTGATAAGAAGATAGAGACTGATACTCATAAGTTGCCATGCGATAGTCAAAATGATCAAGTTATTACTCATAACAAGCAGATAGATAGCTGAAAATATAAAATTCAAAAGTACAAAAAATCTTTTATATCCAGGTTCATCCCACATATATTTTGTAGAGTACTTACGTATCACTAGGCCTAGTATGGCAACATAGGGTACAAGTATGGCAGAGAGTTCATTGAAAATAAGATATCCCCCAAAACCATATATCACTTCATCTGTACTCATTACATAGTATGTACCATATAGTCCTAAAAGTGCAAGGATAGATGAAAAAAAGATGGTAATTTTAGGCATAAGCTCTTTTTTATTTAAAAAACCTATCAAGATCGCTATCATGATAGGTATAAACGGAATGAATAAAACTAGTTTTTCCACATAATACTCCTATAATCTACTAAATTATTTTCGTAAAATTTTTTTATTTACTGGATCTATATTACGCCATTAATTATGGTTAGAACACTGAATAAAAATAAATTTTAACAACGAAGATAATCAAAATTACCTTCTAAAACCTTTGCCATTATAGGTTATTTTTTTAAAATATAGTCTATATTAGTGCTAAAAGATAAATTAAACAGTTCTGTGTGTTACTACTTCACAAATTGAAACTACCACTATTTTTGATAATGCAACTATTTATAATTTAATTTGTTGTAAAACTATGAAATACTACAACATTTATGACAAGAGATACTAATGATGAATTGGTTCAATCATATAGAAATAAACACTTATATCTACTAAACATTTTTCTCTATATATAATGTATAACGATCAATCATCTTTAAAAGAGAGATGTTAAAAAATGAACTAATGAAATTTTTTTAATTTATAATGTCATATTATAATTATAAAAAACCGCTTTTTATATTATAGCTATTTTATGCAAATTATAAGAAAAGTCAAAGGTTTTTACAGTAAACTCCTTTTTGAAAACATATAAATGTTGTTGATGAAGAATTTGTCATGAATATTACCAATACTTGTTATTAAGGTTTTTTTGTGTAAAGTGAAATTGAAGCTCCATTTCTAATCTATTGGTTATGATGATTATATATAATTATGATAACCAATGATATATGTTTAAATTTTCGTTGGAGTAAAGGGGTTAAGAATGTATTATGTAGCAAAAGTCGATGCAGATAAATGTGCTGAATATAAATGTAACACGTGTACACTATATTGTCCAGAAGCTAATACGCTTATGTTCGATAAAGAACACAACACGTCATGGGTAGATGAAGATAGATGTAAAGGGTGTGCACTTTGTGTATACGTATGTAGTGACATGCTTGATCGTAATTGTATTACGATGGAAATGGCTGGTCAAGAAGGCTAAGTCTAGAGTCTAGATTTAATTTAAAAAAAATTTTATAGGAGAAGTTATGGCAAACCAAGGTCCTGCGTATTATTCACCGTATCCTGCGGCTACGTATGAAGGTGTAATCACACCACCAGAAGGCAAAGCACTTTTATTGGAAGATGTGGTAGATGAAGAGATTGCAATGAGAGAGATTGCAAAAGTGATGTTGACAAGTGAGAATGCAACTATTTTCCCTGGTCCACAAGTATTATATGGTTTCAATGAAGAAGCTAAGAACAAAGCTAAGCTTATTAAAGAGATGTCAGAAGTTCTTAATGCTAAAATGATTCCAATGTATGATTATAGACCAAAGTATCCTAAAATTGATGCTGAAGTTGAGATCAATCCAAATCATCCAAACTTAACAATTTGGCATAACAACATTAAAGCAGCGATCTTTATTGGTGTTCACTGTCATTACGCAAATGTTGCGTTAAAGATTGTAAGAGCAGAAACAGACTGTTATACAATTGCAATTTGTGGTTTGTCAGGGCATGAAGATGCAATGGCTACATTAAGAGACCAGCACTCTTCTGAGCTTGAGAAATTTATCAAAATAGCTAAAGAAGTTAAAGCTGAGCTTGGGAAATAGGTAGGAGATAATAATGAGTAAAATAACTGATATGACAGCAACACACAACTGGTCTGGACAGAAATTAGTTTCAACAGACCACATGCTTTTTGAAGCTCCAAGAGAAAAGCACTTTATGACTGGTTCTGAAGTTTTAAAAGAGGCAGTAAAAAGATGTACAGTTGATGCATCTGTATCGTATCCTATTACGCCACAATCTGAAGCAGCTCACCTTATTGGTGAACTATGGGCAGAAGGTTATGTAGGTACATATTTTAGAGGTGAGAATGAATTCGGTGTAATGTCTGAAGTTGCAGGTTGTGCAATGGCAGGTGCTAGAACAATTACAACTACTTCAGGACCAGGTACACTTAGAGCGATGGAAAACTTTGCTCAATGGTCTGGTACAAGAATCCCATGTCAACTTATCCTAATGGCTCGTGGTATTAACTCACCACTTACAATTCAGCCAGATAACTTGGAAGTTTCATATATGCTAGAAACAGGTTGTATGATCTGGTATGCTGAAAACGTACAAGAACTATTTGATATGTCAATTGCAGCATTTACAGTAGCAGAAAAGCCTGATGTTCATGTTCCAATCATTACAGTTGTTGATGGTTTCTTTGTATCTCACACAAGAGAGGCAGTAATGCTTCCAGCTGATGATATTGCATTGTTCCCATATGAGCCATATAAAGCTCCACTACCTCCGATTGATTCAGAAACACCTCCTGGACGTTTCTTAAGAGATCCATTTGTAATGAAGTCTAACTATATCTCATATGCTACACATGCATCTTGGCAGTGGGAAATCAGATCAGCAGTAGAGCGTTCTGTTCCATATGCAAGACACTACCTAAATGGTTTAGTACATGTTACTGGTACAGAAGATGCTGAGATTGCATTTGTTACTTGTGGTACTGCTGCTAACCAAGCAAAAGAGGCAGAAAGAGAATTAATGAAATTGGGAATTAAATCGAAAGTTATTAAATTAAGAACTATCAGACCTTTCCCAGAAGCTGAACTTCTTGAGGCACTAGAGGGTGTAAAACATGTATTTGTACCTGAATTCAACGTTGTTGGTTGGTTAGAAAAAGAAGTGAAAACTGCACTTTATAAAAAATGTGATGCTGATGTTGTTGGCGGACCAAGAGTTGCCGGTGGTATGAGTATGCCAGCTGAAGCAATCATTAAAGAAGTAATGGAAAAAATCAACCCTGGAAAAGGAGCATAACATGGCAATTGATATATATAAAATCAACCCAGA
>NZ_JBFENQ010000054.1:0-10909 GCF_041551015.1 Sulfurovum sp.
AGAGAAGCAATTTTAGTTGCTAGAGAAATCGGACCAACATTCCTTAACATTTACACACCTTGTATTCTTGAAATTGGACTAAGTGCAAATGAAGGACTTGGTGAAATGAAAGATCAAGATAAAGATAGATTTGCAACTTACACACATGTTTCACCAGAAGCAGAAGAGTTCTTGAAAAAATGTAAAGCAGAGGGACGTTTATAATGGCAAAAGATTCAATTAAAGTAAGACTGCCTGGACTAGGTGGTCAGGGGGCAGTTACTGCTGCGCACATTGCAGCAACAGCAGCGGATACAGAAGGTTACTACGCGGTTTCTAATCCATTTTTTGGTGCTGAGAAACGTATGGCTCCATCTGAGAGTTATGTAAGAATCGGAACGGTGCCTATTTATGATAGAGGTGAAGTTATTTATCCTGATATCGTTATGATTTTTCACCCACAAGTAATTACTATGGGTAAATCATACACAATGCCTTTTTATGCAGGTATTAAAGAAAATGGTCTAGTTATTATTAACTCTGATCACGATCTTTTAACTGATGCGGATAAAAAGACTCTAGATGACTTAAATGTAAAAGTTCTTACAAAAGACTTTACTCAATTCGCTATTGATCAAGCAGGAACTGAACTTGCTACAAATATGGCAATGTTAGGTGCACTGTTTGGTGCTTTAGGAACTGTTAGCAAACCTGCTATTGAAGAAGGTATTAAAGATAGATTCCTTAAGAAATATACAGCTTCGGGTGGTACAGCTACACTTGACTCAGTAATTGAGAAAAAGTTCAAGAAAAAACAAGAACTTATTCAGAAAAACCTTGACACTGCATCTGCAGCATTTGATTTAACTGCTGCATGGGCAAAAGAAGTTGGTTTAGCACAAATTCTAGATAACCCAGAGAAGTAATTCTTAATATTACAACTGTACCTTTGGTGCAGTTGTAATATAAGCCTACACAAGTTAATGCACTTATTAGATTTCTTTCCTAACCCTTTACACCTGCTAACATAAAAGATTATGAAATAAATCTATTTACAACATCTACTCATATTAATTTAATTTTTAAGGCACAAGCATGATACAATCATTTATCATTACAGGATTTTTAGGTGTTGGTAAAACAACAATGCTAACCAATACAGTCAAAGAACATTTCTCTGATAAGAAAGTTGCTATTGTAGTCAACGAATTTGGTGATATTGGAATTGATGGAAATATACTTAGTAATGTATACAGTGAAGTCCTTGAAATATCAGAAGGGTGTATTTGCTGTCAATTAGCCGAAGAGTTTGAGAGCGGTGTTATGGAGATTATTAATAAGTATGATCCTGAAATCATATTTGTAGAGACTTCAGGTGCGTCTGAACCTTTTCCAATCTTTTTATCGTTACAAAACCTTGGTATCTCTGTAGAAGGTGTAATTTGTGTTGTTGATTCTAAAAATATAGATTCATATAAAGACAATTCAACAGCTAAATATCAAATTGGTGGCTCAAACATAATGGTCTTGAACAAGACAGACTTAGTAAATGATGATGAATTAGAAGCTGTAAAAAAAGATGTCATTCAAATCAAAGACGAATACAATATTAAAAACACTCTTACGGGTAAGACTATCTTTAATAACTATGCCATTAACAAGGCAGAACAAGGTCTTGTAAGCAAAGAAGTCTTTGAAGGTATCTACCGTATAGATGAGATTGTTGGATTGGCTAAAGATTATCAACATCTTGATCATACTACAAATGATTCTATTACACAAAAAGTTGCTTACCTCAAAAAAGATATTGAATTTAATGATGTAGATGAAGTTTTAAACAATCTTCCTAAAAGTATCTACAGAGTAAAAGGTGTTGTAAAAGTAAAAGATGTGCCAAACCCTATCGTGATAAATTACTCATTTGGTAACGTCTCATTTGAAGAGTTAGATGAATATGATCAACAATCGATCTTAATATTTATCGGAGAAGCAATTGACAATGATGTGAATCTCTTATGTGATAAATTTGATTTTTTAAATGTACCTAAATTTAGAGTTAGCAAGTAGTTTAAAAGAAGTACTTTCTCATTGTTATGATTTCTACCTCCATGAGCATTTAGCTACTAAGTATTGTTTAGTAGCTACTATGCGACAAACATCAAAATAAAATTTCTTCTATTGAATAGTTACTTTTTAAAGTTTATTCACTATCTTTTCTTTTAAAAGTATTGAATGAAGTTCCTCATCTGATAAAGGATAAAAGCAGTAGTGACCCTGGATACACATGCAATTCTTGCTCATTAAAAAGTTTACTTGTTCCAAAGTTTCTATACCTTCAGCGATCAGTTCAAGATTAAGACTTTTAGCAAGTGCAATAATCGAATTGATTATTGCAATATCTTCTTCATCTTCTGGTATATCTTCAATAAAAGATTTATCAATTTTAAGTCTATTGATCGGTAGACGTTTTAGTAGAGATAATGAAGAGTAGCCTGTTCCAAAGTCATCAATAGCAATGTTTATGCCAAGATTACTAATCTGTTTTAGCTTATCAATGATCTCCATAGCATTTTTCATCATATGGCCTTCTGTAATTTCCAATTCTAGCCATTCTGGTTTAAAACCATACGTTTTCATATTCTTTTGAATATTATTGATGAAATTAGAAGACTCCAATTGTTTCATTGAAATGTTTAATGCAAGTATACCAGGGTTTAACCCTTCGTTATACCATTTTCGAACTTGTTTCATAGTTGTATGCATGACCCATTGGTCAATTTCAACTATCATACCAGTTTCTTCTGCTAAAGAAATAAATCTTTTTGGTGTTAGTAAACCTTTTTCTGGGTGTTGCCAACGAACTAAGGCTTCTATGCCTACCAACTTGTTGCTAGTTAGATCAATCTGTGGTTGATAGTGAATTAGAAACTCCTCATTATCAATAGCTTGACGTAAACTTGTTTTCATCTTAATTTGTTCTAAGGCAAGTTTTGTCATTTCGGGTCTATAGAATTGGAAGTTATTCCTACCACTTTCCTTTGCTATATACATAGCAGTATCCGCATATTTTAAAAGGTCTTTTTCATTATCAGCATCTTGAGGAAAGAAACTAATACCGATACTGCATGTAATATATACCGTATGGCCATCCACATGTATAGGTTCTGCAAACATATTAAGAATATCATGTCCCAATTTTGATGCATCTTTTGGATATTTTAAATGTTCCATGATGATAGTAAATTCATCGCCAGCTAAACGCGCCAATGTATCTTCTCTACGAATAGAATGTTTAAGTATATCTGCTACTATTTTTAGGACTCTATCTCCCACATCATGACCTAATGAATCATTGATTTCTTTAAATTTGTCTAAATCTATAAAAAAGAGTGCTAATTGACTTTGTTGTTGTTGAGCTATTTGAATTCCTTCCTTTAATCGAATAGAAAATAATGTTCGATTAGGAAGTCCTGTAAGTGCATCATGATGGGCTTGGTAATGTAAAATACTTTTTTGTTTCCTTACTTCATATTCTGCCTTTATTCGTTCGTTAATATCTTGAGTTAATTGATCCTTAGTTATCTCCAGCTCTTCAGTCTTCTTTAATAATTTCTCATTTATAGTAATAAGCTCACTTGTATTTTGTTCAATTTTACTTTTTAGAAAATTTTCGTTGTAGTTTTTTGCTTTTAAAAGTTGATCTCGTATGTGTATTTTATGAAGAATGGCTTCATGATACTTATTGGTCAATAGAAGTGAAAAAAAGATGATCTCAATGAATGAACCAAGCAAAAAAGAATATCTTGATAAATCTGTATTATCTAAAATACCATTAAATGTAAGGGTCATCAATCCCATTGTTGGCATATATATCATAAGTGCTATTAAGTAGTATCTAGCACTAATAAGACCTTGATACCAAACTTTGATTGCAACAAGAAGAAGGATTGTAAAAAACAGTGATGAATAAATATTAAATAACAGACAAGAATAGGGAATATTCTGAGATATTAGCAGTGCAAAAAGTATAAAAATTACTGCTGAGAGATTAAAGATCTTATAGACCAAAGGCATTCGTTTGTTCAACTCTAAAAAACGGCCTGAAAATAAAACTAGAAAGAGTACAACAAAAGTACCGACAACATGTAACCCCTCACTCCAACCAGAAAAACCAAGGCTTAAGTAAAAACCACTTTTCATACATATAAATACAATAAAAGACAATATATAAGCAATATAATAGGCAAATATACGATCTTTTATCACAATTAAGTTATATATATTTAATATAATTATAATAAATAAGAGACTCATATAGATGATATATTTGTCAGTAATGGAAATACGGCTGGGCCTGAAAAACTCTTTTTGGGTAAATATCTGAAATTCACCAATATGTCCTGAAAGTGTCTGGCCTTTTATGTAGTATGTTACGCTTTCACCCGAATTGAGGTGTAGTTTATACGAGGGATTGTTTTCTTGTATACTTCTTTCTTGGAGGCTGACCTCAAGCCCATTTTTCTGTACATTCCATGAACCATTGTTTTTGGTATAAAGATCTAATTTTGACCAAAAAGGTTCTGTAAAATACAGTACGAAGTCTTTATGATCACTATGATTTGTTATATTAATTTTAAACCATGCGGTACCTGAATAGTACCCTTGTGAAAATTGACTTGGTATACTATTTGTAAAGTGAGTCTTTTCAATATCATTAATGTCTAGCATATTATTTTCATCATAAAAATATTGAATTGAAAAGTTGTCATACTTCTGTTTATCATTGGTAAGGGCTACAGCAGCTTGCAATGTTACTGTACAGAAAAGTAAGAAGAGTAATATTTTTTTAAACATTTTATCCAACTAGCATGAAATTTATAATTCCTTAATATATTATTATAAATTATAATAGTATATTCTTAAGTTTAATGTTAATTTGAAAAAATGAAGATGTGAGGGGCAAAATTTAACTGTAAGATATTGGGAATAGGGGAGAGAAAATTATAAATATAGAAATAGAAGAACAAGTTAAAAATATATGAAAAATACTACTAATAGAAACGTTCGTATAAAATATAAGACATTCCACGAAAGAAAAATGTCATTCCTAATATAAATATACTAAAAAAGAAAACTTCTTCAAATGGAGTATGAAGAAAATAATAGGTGCCCCACAACTTTTTTTCATTCACTATAGTGTGTTTATATGTCTCTCTTATCTTTTCTTCTGTCTTTTCCGTTGAATGTTGTTGATGATAGATCTCTAAAGTCGTCAGTGAGACTGAAACCTGACATTTTTTCAAACTCATCAAAGTCAGGGTAATATACGATGAATGAAATTTCAGTAACATGGACCATATTCCACTTTTCAGCAAATACTTCTTTTTGGAATGTAACATGGGCAGAAATAGGGTGATTACCTTCTGTTTCATTTTTCTTTGTATTTTTATAGGTATATCTTACAAACCTTGGAACAAGTTCAAGTTCATTTATCTGGTCTATCTTTTCCTGTTTTGCTGTTGCTATAGCAGATTCATCTGCATTAGCATTTTCACAACCAAAATATCTCCCGCTTAAAACCCTGTTAAACGTTCTGCCTGGTGGATCTGGAATATACTCTTCTTCCTTTTTACCAAATAAGTTTTTCAACATCTTAATCATACAACTTCCTTATTTTAATATTATACAATATATTTTTTATAAGAGGAAATATATATCTTTTTTTGTGACATAATACATAGATGTTGATACCATATGAGCATCATCATATAATATGTAAAAGTGTGGATAGTGAAAACTCTTTATGGCTTAATTTATTCTATTTCTTAGAAATGTTTTCCTAAGATTAATTTAATTAAATATCCAATATAATCATTGTACAAACGTTATTTTTAAATATTATTGATTATGCCAAACTTGTTGTGAAGCAAGGACGGAAAGCTATGGGTCTTATATATTAAGATAGCCAAGTTGCCAAATACTAACACTCATATGTTATGTATAGTTCTTCTTTTAACACTTTTATTCATAAATCCTATTTAATTTACAATTTTATTATCTATAATAGAGGACAACAATGTACGAAAGAAAAGAGCATATAGAAGAAGAGAATCTAGACTGGGGAGGAGATCTTGAAAAGATCGATAATTCTAAGACAGATTCAGAGACAAAAGAAACTCAACATATCATACATCCTTCTACGGAACACAATAAAATAATCTTTAAGAAAAAAGCCAAAGTCACTCAAGTAAATATAAAAAGTGAAATTACCAATCTTTTAACGCAATACTCTGAAATCTCTTTGTTGCTTAGTCTTTTAATTTTCCCATATATGATAGGATTTTTTGTTGTAGCCTTTATTTTATTGTATGGTGGCGTACCTATTGATCTTTTTTTCACTTCAAAGGAAGGAGTTTTCCATTTTGAGCTTTGGTCTATTGGTTCATATATCTTTATAACAGTCGGAGTAATCTGGCTTGTTATGCTACTTTTTCTACAAAGAAGATAAATATATTTCTTCTCTTTATTCATACACTATATATTTATATTTTATAAAACTTTTCGCTTAAATCACATATATCATTCTATATGTGATTATTAAGCTTTATTATCTTAGAATTAATATCAATACTGCTCTATAAATATTATAATTACACAAATAAGGACAATGATGATGAAAAAGACAAAAAGTGTTGCAGGTTTACTGATGGGATCGTTACTTGTAGGAAATGTTGCACATGCAGACTTTGCTGATGGTCTTGTAGGTGGTTTAGTTGGTGGTGCAGTGGGTTCTGTAATCACCAATGAAGTCTATAAAAGCAATGCGCCTAAACCTGCTCAGCAAGCACCTGCTGCACAGCAAAAATCAGTAAAACAACAACAAAGATATGTTGCTCCAGAATACAATGATGGGATGAAGGTTCAAAAAGCATTGGCAAGTTTAGGTTATTACCGTGGACCGATGGATGGTGAAGTCAACTCTTTTGAAACACGTTCTGCGATCAAAGAGATGAACATCGCTTATGAGATAAGTGATAATGCCTCTTTAAAACCTGAAGCAAAAGATGCATTGATTTTCTTAGGTACACTTTTTGAATTTGATAGAAATCTTATATCTAGTGCAACTGATAAACGGAGTAAAGGTAAGAAGATCCAAACAGCTTTAAAGATACATGGTTTTTACTTTTCTAAAATCGATGGTGTAGTGGGAAGTGGTACACGTAATTCTATCGCTCAGTATAAAACTGCCAAAGGCTTATCTTATGGATCTGCACTGGATTTTGAAGAAGAGTATCAGCTCATCAGTTCTGCAAAAGAGATGAATGACAAAAATATCGAAGATACTATCGGGTCACTAAAAGGATTGGGTAGCAAGCAGGAAGCTCCTACTCAAATACTCAAAATGCAACCGGCACAAAGTGCCTATCAATAAAGATGTCTTTAAGTGTTTAACTTGAGTTTACTTTAGTTAGGCACATACTTTATTTTCATCTTTGGATATAGAAGATACTTTCTTCTTATTTTTTTATTGAGTTACTTGACAATGAATAAGAATACTAAACTGCATAGTGTTATGTTTGATGGATGGGAAATATTGATAAAAAGAGGAACAGTGTTTAAGTGTAATTGTATCGTATAATTAAAAAGTCAAGCCCGGAGGCTTGTACTTTTTAGTAAATTATAGGTGTTATTTTTGAACCTCCAAGACTAAGCTCAGTTATATTATTATCAACAGCATAATCAACTATAGTTTTTAAGTCACCATTGATATTTTCAATAATAGTGTTAAATCCATCGATCTCTTCTTGTGTCATATTTGCCATACCATCTGCAAACAATGCTCCAAACATAAACTCAGGGTTTAGGAATGAAATATCAATTGTTGTATTGTCGTCTGGATTAACAAATACTGCTATCTCACATGGAAGTGCAGGTGTGTGGTACTCACCAGTGGTAAGAGCTTCTTTAGCATATGTTGGAGAACATGCTTCAACTATCCAAGAACCACCTGGTACTTTTAATGGTTCAAGTCTTCCAGATCTCCATGCCGGATGTACTCCAATTTGCTCACTTGGTAAGGCATTTAGTAAGTCTGCCTCTTGTACACCAACTGTACCTTCTTCATCACTAGTCATAACAGAGATAATTTTTGCAGCTATATTTTTTGCATCTGTTGAAGTAAACTCTTTAGTTCCTTGATAATTATAGTGTCTATATGGTTCTTTACCTCCATTTGCTGTGTCTGTAGTGGCTATTGCTTTTGACATAGCTGAATAAATAGGCCCCATTTTAATAGCAGTTTTTGTATAAGTTTCATTATTTTCATCAAATGCATTATAAATCATAGCAAAGATTTCAGATTTTACTTTTGTTGGAAGAGCCATCATCTCTGTTGCGAAATTCAGGTTGGCCATTTCATCAGAATCAAAAACCTCAGTAAAGAAAAGTGTAAATATGGTTTCAGGATTTAGCATATCTACATATATGGCATTTTCATCATTGTATATAGTAACTTCACATGGAAGAGCAGTAGTATGATAAATACCATTAGGAACTAATGCACCCCAAGTTTCTCCTCCTACTTTTTTAACTCCTAATGCTTTCGCTGCATATGTTGAGTTACATACTTCTACAACTTTTACTTTTTTAGTATTTGCAGGAGACATAGCAACACTTGGATCTATAGGAAGTTTCGTAGGTATCCCAAGTATATGGTGACTTACTTCTGTGTCATTTAAATCATTTGTTGCTGGTAACTCAGTACCTGCAAGAATCCAGTTTGCACCTTGAAATGTCTCAGGATCTGATGTTGGTTCATCTACATTTGCAACATGTTTAGCGAATGTATTAGCAAGTTCGGCTACTTTTGCATACGTTGCAACAGGATCTAAGTTTCCATTAGAATCTTTAACCGTTGGAAATACTGCAACACGCTCAAATGGAGAAAAACTACCATCACCGAATGGAATTTCATCCCCTGGCACAAGTCCTACCAATGATTCTGCAATGGCAGCTTCTGAAGCTGCTTCAAGTGCAACAATAGCTGCCTGATCAGATGATAAGTCTGATGTAGGAGCACTACTACTGCTACCACAACCTGATGCCCCTAAAAGTAAAAGCGCTGAAAGCGCAACCGAACCTAATGTTTTTGAATATTTCATATATTCTCCCCCTAATTTTAATTTTATTGCATGTTTATGATATTAAATTAGTATGAACTAAGTATGAACTTAAGTTTAAATTATATTTATGAGACTAAAAAAATAATAATTACTTTTTATAGTAAATGGAATAATCAATTAGTATAAACTATGGAGTTGTTAGGAGAGTATATTAGTATTATTCCACCCCCTTTTTTTAGGGGTGGAATGAAGAAATTCAATTAGAGTGTTTCACTATGACTAGCTACTTCTGTAACTAATAGTTTCTTATCATCACTAACAGCTTGGTTTAACCAACCATCTTCTCCAGCAATAAATTTACCATTAGCACCTTTTTGCATGTAATAGACTTTATACTCTACTTTTACACCAGTTTTACCTACGATATCGTAAACAAGAAGATATGTTTCTGTCTCATTAGGACTTAAACGGTTATCATTAGCAACCATGTTTGAATCAAACCCAGGACGTACGACAAAGACACCATCGTATTTCTTACCTGTTTCATGTCCATAGATTCTTGTAAAGTTCTTTTTGTCAGTACTATCAACAATTGCAGCATTATTATTTGTTCCTGTTGTAAGTCCAGAAGTAGATACTGTTTGATCTGCAATGGTACTATCAGTACCTGGAATAGTTACCAGTGTCATATCAAACTTTTGAGAACTGACATCACTACCATTTAAGTCTGGAGCTTTTCCAGGGAAATCTAGAGTATCACTTCCATTCTCCATTACAGATACTGGATCAAATGCACTTGAGTGTAGGGTCTTGCCTGCTAATGGTTGTACATTATTTTCTATATCAGAAAAACTTGAAGTACCAAATGCATCTTTAAGTTCAACTATTCCCTGATCAGAAGTAACAATTACACGTGTTAGAACACGACGCATAGGGTGAGCACCTGGGAACATATGTGCAGTTTTATTTGTTAATGTTGTACTTACTACTAGCGTAGAGCCATCATTTAGCTGATCAAGTGAAGAATCAAATCCACTTTGAATTTTTGCAGTAGCACTAGTTTTATGACCCGTTTTACTCGCACCCAAGAATGCATGTGAGTTCAACCAACCATCTCTAACTGGATTTTCTCCAGCTGCTACTGTTGTATCGTCCGGGTTAAATTCTGCAGTTAAATGGTCATTGTCTGCAAGTGTCCATTTTAAGTCTGGTCTTGCCCATTTATGAAGTACTGTACCCTCTATTCTCTCCATGTGACATTTTTGACATTTCGGTGAACTAAGTGAATCATTTGATGCTATATCATTTCCTGTTGTAACTGCCATTTGGGTTGAACAGAGTTCCATGAAGCTACCTGCACCATCTTCACCTGGAGGTACTGCAGCACCCGCTGAACGCTGGTGGCATGAAAGACATAGACCTTTACCACTCTCGCCAAAATGGTTGTTTCCATCTCTGTCAAAGTGTGGATTAATTTGTGCTGATCTGTTTGTTTCATCCGTTACATTTTCATTTGAGATACCTGTCACACCAAATGGTCCATAGAACGGTCCACCAGTAAAGTGTACTTTTCCATCAGTTCCATTAATATCTTTACTTGCCATTGTATAACGTCCATCAGCAGACTTACCTTCATCAAAGGTACCGGCATCTCCACCTTTTGGAGTTGAATGATATGCGGCATATTTTTCAGGTCCCCAAAGTCTAAAGAACTTATTCATATCAGGATCAGTTGCATCATCATTATAAAGTAGAATATCACCAATATCTGCTTTGACTGGTCCATGAGGTCCAACACGCATCTGTTG
>NZ_JBFENQ010000055.1:0-10886 GCF_041551015.1 Sulfurovum sp.
AAACCTTATAAAATATATAATTTTATAAGGTTTTGCAAACAAGACATTTATGCTATACTACCTATACTTCAATAAAGGGGATAGAAGAATTTTGTTCCTCTAATAAATAGTTGGGCAGCACATGTTTATCATAAGCCACTCATTGTAATTTCGGCTTGTTTCGGAGTAAAAATATGACATCGAAAACCGTTGATCCAAACATAAATCAAGCTCCAAGCCTTCGCCTGTGGTTTGGTTTGATCATCTTGCATCTCTTCATCCCACTGATCCTTCTGGTCTGCGGAGGAGATTTTAGCTGGTGGCAGGCCTGGGTCTTTTTCGTGCTGTTCTTTCTTGCCGGTGTTGGCGGACGTATATTGGCAGAAAAACAGCATCCGGGAATTTTGGTAGAACGGGTTAACATGGAAAAAGCTAAGAATGCGAAACCATGGGATAAAGTGCTTGCCCCGTTGATGGCAATAAGTCTCTCATTCCCCCTTGTTATCGTCGCAGGATTGGATCACCGCTATGGGTGGACACCTTCATTTTCGACATGGCTTACCATTCTCGGTCTTATTTTCATCGTGATTGGATACGCATTTGCCGCATGGGCTTTAATAGAGAACCGTTTTTTCTCCAGTACAGTGCATATCCAAACGGATCGGGGACATTCAGTCTGCGACAGTGGTCCTTACGCAATAGTACGCCACCCTGGCTATGCCGGGAACCTTCTGGCACTTGCAGGCATCATAATGGCCTTGAACTCAATGTGGACCCTTATCCCTACAGCGGCGGCGTTTGTCATAGCAGTGATAAGAACTGCACTGGAAGACAAAACCCTGCATGAGGAGCTGCCGGGGTATCGAGATTATGCAAGGCGTGTACGCTATCGCCTATTTCCCGGAATCTACTGAGAGTATCTAATACACAATTGAAAGCGCCAAAAAATAAAAGAAGACCAATCAAAAATCTTATAAAATATATAACTTTATAAGGTTTTATCTCCAAGAGTAATTTGAGTTATTGTCATACAATTAACAGATACTGTTGAATCTTTGAAGCCAAGGAATAGTACCTTTATGTTAAAATAATTCAATTTAAAATAAATGGTGAAATATGGCATCTAAAGAGATACGTTACAAAGAACAGACTTTTAAACTTGCTTATGAATTGGTGAATCCTGCACAAGATAAGGTGCTGCTTATACTTCATGGATGGGGAAGTAATAAAGAGATCATGAGACAGGCTTTTGGTAATACATTACCAGACTACAAGCATATATACTTAGATATGCCAGGTTTTGGTAAGAGCAGCAATGAGATGGTCTTGAACACAAAAGATTATGCCAATATTGTAAAGCTTTTTTTAGATGCATTAGATGTTACACCTACCATCGCCATGGGACACTCTTTTGGTGGTAAGGTCTCTACATTACTGAATACACCATGTTTAGTACTTCTGTCAAGTGCAGGTGTAGTAACCATTAAGCCATGGTCTGTGAAAGTGAAGATAGCTACATTTAAACTCCTTAAACCTCTGGGGATGAAGAAGATACGAGAACTTTTTGTAGCTCCTGATGCACAAGGGATGAGCCATGAAATGTATGAGACCTTTAAAAATGTAGTGGATGAGGACTTTGAAGCCGAGTTTGCTAAAAGTAAAAGCAAGGCACTTTGCTTTTGGGGTAAAGAAGACACTGCAACACCACTGTATACAGGGGAAAAGATAGCAGGACTTATAGAGAATAGTGTCTTCTATCCATTGGATGGAGATCACTTTTTCTTTTTAACACATAAAGATTTTATCGCCAAAGCGATTACAGAACACTGCAAGGATATGACTCAATGATTTTACTAAACTCTATTTTTTACGCACTTTTTATTTTGGCTATAGGCTACTATTTTATCACGAATTTACAGTGGTACAGCTACAGGTTAAACCGTGTACTTTTTCACCATACCAAGACATGGTGGCACTTTGTTTATTTCCTGGTACCATTTGCACTTTATGCTTTTGTTGATGGTATGAGTGAGTATGGTTTTGTTGTAGTCATCGCTTATTTGGCACTACTGGTTCAGTGGTATAGAGGACTTGATAAGCCTTTGGTGTTTACAGGAAGGGTAAAACGTTTCTACGCGGCGCTAATACTTTTTGCTCTTTTCATCGCTGTAGTCTTTAAGCACTTTGCTGTAGTGTTGCCACTCTTTTTAGCCTATTTTGTCTCCATGTTTATCGAAAAGATGCTCTTTAACGGGTTTAAAATAAAGGCACAAAAGAAGATAGAAGCGATGGAAGATCTCATTGTAGTAGGAATTACAGCCAGTTACGGAAAGACAAGCATAAAAAACTATATAGAGCATTTACTCAAGGCTAAGTATAAAACCTACGCTACACCACGCTCTGTTAATACACTTGGTGGCGTGATGAAAGATGTCAATGATGATCTGCCTGATGACACAGAAGTCTATGTGGTTGAGATGGGTGCAAGAGGTGAGGGTGACATCGCTGAGATCAGTACTTTTGTAAACCCTCATTATGTTGTAGTCGGCAAGATAGGCCCTGCACATATAGAGTACTTTAAGACGATGGAGAACATCCGTAACACTAAGATGGAGATACTCAAAACAGAGAGACTCAAAGAGGCGTGGGTACATGAAAGTGCTAGAGTCAAGCCAGAGTCAAATGTACATACTTTTGGAAGTAAAGAGAACTTGGACATACGTACTATAGAAGCTGCTCCGGAGTATGTGATAGAAAATGTTAAAGCTACACTGGATAGCACAAGCTTTACACTTGATGGTGTAAGATACTCTGCAAGTATCTTAGGTGCATTCAATGCTATGAATTTAGCCGCAGCTGTACTTGTGGCTAAAGAGCTTGGACTCAGTGATGAGCAGATACAAGAAGGTCTTTCTACTCTTAAAGCTGTAGATCATAGACTACAGCGTATTGATGCTGGTGGAAAAGTAATACTGGATGACAGTTTCAATGGAAATATCGATGGAATGATGGCTTCATTTGATTTGGCAAGCACATACGAAGGACGTAAAGTAGTTATCACTCCAGGGCTTGTTGAAGTAGATGATGAACTGAATGTCCAAGTTGCACAAAGGGCTAATGAAGTGTTTGATGTAGTTGTTGTGACAGGAGACTTGAACTATGCAATTTTTAAAGATCATGTAGAGACAGACAAGTTGGTTAAACTTGCTACCAAGAGTGAGATGGAGGCGATGCTCGTAGAGCAAACACGTCCTGGAGATCTGATACTCTTTGCTAATGATGCTCCGAGTTTTGTATAAATATTAAGAATTCATCCATTTAAAAAAGAGTTCATGTTTTGAGCTCTTGATGAGAATTCCATCTATACCTTTTTGCTTGGCTTTTGTAACAGTAAACCCTTCTTTTACTGTTTTGTGCAGTCTTGTTCTCACATAACTGTGTATAGATTGTCTACAAGCATTTTGTCTGGTTGAAAGTTTTGTAGATTGTATGGTTTTATCGTTGGTTTTTAACTCACTGTACATAGGGTTACACCCATCAAATCCGTTCAATTTCATATTTTTTGCATCAAAGTCTAAAATGGCTCTGGCTTCTCGTACATCTTGCCCATCCATTGTACGTAAGTGCCAGTTCCCATGAAGATCATCAACGTCTACACTTTTCGTTTGAGCGGATAGATAACTGGTACATAATGATACCAATAGAGTAACCATAAGTGTTTTTTTGTCAAGCATTTAAAACTCCCCATATTATATAGTATAATGAGAGTATTACATTTAAATGATTAACGGAGTATGTATGAGAGTAATTTTATTCATTTTTTTAGCACTGTCGACACTTTTTGGTACAGATATTAAGCTTACGGATAAACAAGCTCACTTCATAGCACAAAAAGTATGGCAGAATGAAGGTGCAGGTCTTGACAAGTATCTGGTGCACTGGAACGAGGGTGAAGACTTTGCTTCTGTAGGGATAGGGCATTTCATTTGGTTCTCTGAAGGACATACGGAACGTTTTAGAGAAGTCTTCCCTATGGTACTTGCTTTCATGGAAGAAAAGGGAGTAGAGATGCCAAGTTGGCTTAACTCCAAAACACCACTGCCTTGGAATTCTAAGGCGGAATTTTATGCAGCGAAGAAGGCAAAAAGTAAAAAGCATACAGAGTTGTTTACTTTTCTTAAATCAACCATGCCAGAACAGGCAGCTTTTATGGCACAGCGTTTAAGTGCTGCTTTGCCTCAAATGCTAGAGACTATAGACAAACCTGAAAAGAAAGAATTGATCAAACAACGTTTTTATGAAGTGCTACATAACAAAGATGGTTCTGTAAACGAAAGGGGACTTTATGTGCTTCTGGACTACACTAACTTCAAAGGTGAAGGCACACTGGAAAGTGAACGCTACAATGGTCAAGGCTGGGGACTTCTCCAGGTACTAGAACATATGGATCCAAAGGAGTCAAACAAACTGAAATCTTTCGCAGAATCAGCCAAAGCAATGCTAAGCAGACGTATCAAGAACTCTCCTCCTGCACGTGGTGAAGAGCGCTGGAGAAAAGGTTGGAATGTGCGTTTGGAGACCTACTGGAGATAGTTTAGAGTTTGAGAGCTTTCTTTTTGAACTTATGTAGCTTTTTCTTGGCTTTCAGCATTAACTCTTTTTGACTCTTGGTTGTTTTGTCCAGTAATTGATGTTCAAGTGCTTCACTGTCAGATATCATCTTGTTGGATGCAAAATAGTTATGAAGCAGTTTTGTTTGGTTGACGGTATCATTGAAATCTCCGAGTAATGTTTGTAGTTTTCTACCTTTTTCTATCATCTTTTCGATCTTTTCTTTACCAAAAATATGTTGAAACTCTTCTAGCAGATAACGAAGTTTTTTGAGCGAGATCCTGATCTTATGGAGTTTTTTGTCATCAAAATCTTTTTCCAAAGCATCGATCTTCTTGATGATGTTTCGGTGCAACTTTTTAATGACTTTTGTGGCAATATACTCTATGGTGCCAGTGTTATTGTCAGGAGTGAGAAGTGTTTCTTCTTTTAATATATTTTGATAAGTGTGAAAAAAATCTTTAAATTTTTTGCTTTTTAACATCTGCTCTATATTTTGCTGTTCATGCTTTCGTTGTCGTTGTATGTCTTTTTGAATCATGTCATGATCATCACCAAGTTGTACCAAACGTTCTTTAATGACATCCAAGTCGCGTTTTTTATTTGTCTTCGTTGCAAATGTGTCCAGATTTTCATTAAAATAAGAGTAATGTTTTTTGGGAAAAAGAAAAGCAAACTCTTTTAAAAAAGCTCTGGATTTTCTAATGTTAATTCTAAACTGGTGCAGGTCTTCCTCATCATTACGTGAGACAATACACTTTTTATAGAAGAGTATAGAAAGAGAAAACTTGTACAAAATAACACGAAGTGCATTGATAGGTGAGAGATTGGGAATGAAATAGGCATCCAGTTCTTTACCATTCTTTGTATCAAGGTCTTTAAAGATGACATTGAGATCAGAAGATGAATGGGGGCTCCCCTGTAAAACCATGTTCTTATTTTTATAAGCCTCATCATAACTGACATCTTTGATGGCATGTGTTTTAAGTATCTTAGGAAGTTTGAACTGTTCAAATTCTTTCATGTTGGGAAACTCTATTTCAAGTATGTAGAGACCTTTTAGATCTTTTTTAAACACATCTATGGAGTATTCTTTACCTTCAAATTCAAATATATATCGGTTTTTTTCTACAGGATCTTTGATACGACCTTCAAGATTTTTGTGAAACTTCTTTTCAGATATCTCCACTTCCTCTTCATCTCTTGACACACCCATACCACGTTTGACAGTCTTAAAATAACGATCATTCATTTGTCTATAGCGTACGCTTTTATTGGGTGTAATGGTTGTATAAAATTGGGTGATCTTATGTTTTTCCAGAGCATATTTCTCTATAAGAGAAGTAATAGAGGCTTTAAGTAGGTATTTTCTTTCTATCTCTTTCATTTATCTCCCTAAGTAAGAGATTATATATTAATTTTTTAATTTAAAAACAGAAGGATCTTCAACCCCTATAAATATATTATAACAAGGACCATGTTTTCCTGTTATTTCATATTCAAATTTAGAGTCTAAGCCCAGATTTTTTGCATATGATTCTATAAGATCAACAACCTCTTTTTTTTTGGTAATGAATTCCAAAACTTTATCACCTTCATATCCTAAGAAACTCTCAATATAGTCTATATCAAGCTCAATCGCGTACTTAATCACACTCTTCATATTTGCTTGTAACATAGAAATCCTTTTTTATAAATTGTATCATAATTTATTAGAGATACATTTTACTTTATAAAGTGAGCATGAGGGCTATACTAAGGCAAGCAACCCCTCATCACAAAAAAGATAAAATTAAAAAAATATATTTAAAAGAGACATATAGCTATGCGTGCACAATTTTCCTATTTCCTAGACAGTATCTCAAAATATGCAGGGATATTGGCAGCATTTTTAGTTGTGGTTCTTTCTCTCTTGATAGTTTATGATGCAGTCATGCGTTACCTTTTTTCATCAGGTTCCATAGCACTTCAGGAAATAGAGTGGCATCTTTTTGATGTTATCTTTTTACTGGGACTGACCTATGCGCTCAAACATGACAAACATGTACGGGTAGACATTTTTTTTGAGCGTTACAGTAAAGAAACTAGAGCCATTGTGCAGATATTCTCTATGTTACTCTTGGTCATTCCTTTTTCTTTGGTCTTTTTGTCTGACTCCATAGATATGCTGACACAGAGTTATCTGCAAAATGAAATTTCAAGTGATCCAGGAGGATTGACGCATCGTTATCTCATCAAGGGTGTGTTGGTACTCTCTTTTATACTTCTGGTTATACAAGCACTGAGTGAAGTATTTAAAGCACTTCAACAACTGGAGAGTAAAACAACTTTACTACGTGTTTTGGGTATCGTATCTTTGCTTGGTGGACTTGTCTACACTGCAAACCATTATGATTTGGAGTATTGGTTTGATCCTGTACTTTTAATGTTTGCATTGACACTGTTTTTGCTCATGGCAGGTTTTCAAGTGGCTTTTGTATTTGCAGGGGTAGCACTGCTTTTTGCTGTCATTTCAAATGAAGTAGGGCTTGCTACCCTTGAAATGTTGCCTTACAGAACCTATGGGATCATGGGAAATGCCACACTTATGGCAGTCCCGCTTTTCATTTTCATGGGACTGATACTGGAAAAGTCCAAGATGGCAGAGGGCTTGTTGCTCTCTATGGGAAAACTTTTTGGTTCTGTTAGAGGTGGTTTGGCTATCTCGGTGGTACTAGTTGGAGCCATTCTTGCTGCAAGCACAGGCATCGTTGGAGCATCAGTTGTGATGATGAGTCTTATCGCACTTCCTTTGATGCTTAAACATAACTACTCTGCTTCACTGGCCTCTGGGTCTATCGCTGCGAGTGGTACCCTTGGACAACTTATTCCTCCTTCTATCGTTCTTATCATCCTTGGTGATCAGATGCACTTAAGTGTGGGTGACCTGTTTCGTGCAGCTGTAGTGCCAGGGCTTTTACTCATAGCACTCTATGTTATTTACATCCTGGTCATTTCATACTTGAATAAAGAGATCGCACCGGCTATCGTTTTAGATGAATCGTATGGAGATGTACTTAAAGAAGCAATCAAAGAGATCATACCTCCTCTACTACTCATAGGGGTGGTACTGGGGTCTATCTTTGCAGGTATCGCATCACCTTCAGAGTCAGCTGCCATAGGTGTTTTAGGTGCGATGTTATTGGCTTTAGGCAAAAGAAACTTCTCTTATGTGATGGTACGCTACGCAGCTATAGAGACGGTCAAACTTACGGCGATGATCTTTATGATACTCATTGGAGCCACGGCTTTTTCACTGGTCTTTAATGAGTTGGGTGGTGGAGATATGGCAATGGAATTTTTTACAGGAGATATGGAAGATAAATGGATGTTCATCCTTATCGCAATGCTGGTTATTTTTCTACTGGGATTTTTCATTGATTTCATCGAGATAGCCTTTGTTGTTGTACCTATATTGGTACCTATAGTAGCATCATTTGGTATAGATCCTGTATGGTTTGCTATACTCATTGCCATGAACCTGCAGGCATCATTCTTGACACCACCATTTGGCTTTGCACTTTTCTACCTTAAGGGTGCAGCCGGTGACAAAGTAAGTACGGTAGCCATTTACAAAGGGGTCATTCCGTTTATAGGGTTACAGGTTCTGGCACTGCTTATCATCATTTTTTATCCAGATTTGATCTATCTGTTTGGAAAGTAGTATAGATAAATTGATAGATGCTATAAGTGATTTATAGGTATGATAATATCGAGATGAATCAAAAGGACAGAAATGACACCAAGAGAAGCCATTCAAACATTAGAAGATAGAATGAATGCATCGGTTTTGGGACAAGAACATATTGTTTTAAGATTGATCATGGGATTGCTTGCTGATGGTAATATACTTGTAGAAGGATTGCCAGGACTTGCAAAGACCAGAGCAGTACGTGCGATGGCAGATGCGATCGAAGGTAAGTTTTCACGTATACAATTTACACCTGATCTTCTTCCTTCGGATGTTATAGGTACTGAACTATTATATGATGAAGATGGAAAACAAACATTTCATTTTCATCAAGGACCTATCTTTGGGAATATTATCTTAGCAGATGAGATCAACCGTGCTCCAGCTAAAATACAATCAGCCATGCTTGAAGCTATGGAAGAACGACAAGTTACAGTAGCAGGACAAACACATAAACTTCCTGAACTCTTCATCGTCATGGCAACACAAAACCCTTTGGAACAAGAGGGAACTTTTCCTTTATCAGAAGCACAAAAAGACCGATTTTTTATGCATGTGAAGATCGACTATGCGAAGATGGATGCAGAATTTGCAATGATAAAAATGATACAAGAAGAGAGATTTAAAGAAGATACACCTAAAGCAAAGATCTCTCAAGAAATGATCTTTGCTGCACGTCGTGAGGTTGCTCAAGTGAAATTCAGTGATGCACTTGGGCATTATATGGTAGAACTGGTCTTTGCAACACGTTATCCACTTAGATACAGTAAACAACTTGAAGTGATGATCGATGTTGGAGTAAGCCCTCGAGCAACGCTAGCACTTACACAATGTGCGCAAGCTAATGCATGGATGCAGGGAAGAGATGAAATGACAGTGCTAGATGTACAAGCTGTTATCCACGATGTCTTTCATCATCGTTTAGTCATCAGTGAACATGCCCTTACTAATAAAAGAACTGCAGAAGAGATCATAGATATTATCTTAGGACAGGTACCACTACCAAAAACTTAGGTAAAAAGCCGACTCAAGAATGACCCTTTTCCTGCCAGTTTGTCTATGAGTTCAAAGTAATATGTTTCGTGTTTGAGTCCTACTTCTGGGTATTTGAGCTGTTCATCTTTGAGTACGGCTATGGTAAAAGGCACAGAACGTATCTTGAATGCAGATGCAAGTTTAGGATTTTTTGAGACATCGCACTTTAGCACTTTAACACCATTTTTTTCACCATACTGTTCCAGTCTATCATCTATGAGTTTAGTGAGCATTTGACAAGGTCCGCATGTGGGTGAGTAGAAGTCTATAAAGACCGGTTCTTCATTGTTTTTTATAATCGTTTCATAATTTTTATCTGTAAGTTCCATATGTAAGTGTAGCTAGATTTACTTTTATTTTGTTACTCTTCTATATACTTGGTTCCCATCGATTAGGTAGGAGTTCATCAAGGGTCATATAGTGTTCTGTAGAGAGATAGACTTTTGTATGTATGTTCTTATTGTCAACTTGAAAGAGTAGTTCTCTACATCGTCCACATGGAGGGATGATGGTGTCTGCATTGGCTGCAACGATCATTTCGATCTGCGTTTCTCTGTTTTTTAACATTTCAGCGATGGCAGAATGCTCTGCACAAAATCCGATACCACATGCTACCTCAATGTTGATACCGGTGTAGACATTTCCTTTGGATGTTAAAAGTGCAGCACCTACAGTCCCTGCAGAAAAGTCAGCGTTACTAAGCTGATATTTGCCTACTATTTTACGTGCGGTTTCTATCAATACTTCTACTGTCACACTATTCCTTTTTGTTTTGAACTCTCATATGGCAGTATATCAAAATATTTGTACCATTGAGAAAAAGAAGAAAACAGACTTCTTTACAGTAAAATACCAATATGGAACAACATATAAAATTAGAACTCAAACAAACCACGGTAGAAAGTCTGAAAAGCTTTTCAGAGATACTCAACAAAAACATCAATACCATGTTGGAAGAAGCACTCGAAGAGTACTTTGAGTCTCAACAACAGAAACTCATGGAGAAAAACCAATTTGATGAGAATGCAATGACCAACCTCGACTTTAATGAATTTTGGGATGACCTGGACATTTAAGTGCAAACAAAACTCAGTGAAGCTTTAGGCCAAAAAGTAGAGGCATTGGACTTTTTACAGCAAGGGCAGATAGGCAGTATTTATAAAGCCAGTGTAGAGGGACAAACATATGTGCTAAAGACCTCCTCAAAGGTAGATAAACTGGCTATAGAAGCAAAAATGTTAGGTGATCTGCATGATGCTAAGATACGTGTACCTAAAGTCATACTGGCTCAAGATTCATTTTTAGTACTTGAATGCATTGAGAGTGTCAAACAAACCAAATATACTGAAGAGATAGAAGCTGCAAAGCTTTTAAGTACCTTGCATACCATAACAAATGAAAGTCATATGTATGGTTATTATTATGATACCACCATTGGTCCTTTCCCTCAAAAAAATGAACAAACCCAGTACAACTGGACACTTTTTCTCGGACAGATGCGTATCATGCCTATGGCAAGAATCTGTTACGA
>NZ_JBFENQ010000056.1:0-10782 GCF_041551015.1 Sulfurovum sp.
AGCATTAACCATACAAAAGTAAGTCTTTGTAGAGTACCCTCACCAAAGAGACGCATCGCTGTTGGGTAGCCACCATCCTTATAGTCACCATGAAAGAGCATCACAAGTAACCAAAAATGTGGTACTTGCCAAATGAAATAGTACACTGCCAAAGCAATGAACTCTAACTCAAACAATGTATGACCAGCAACCAACCATCCAATAGCAGGTGGTATGACACCAAGGAGTGCTCCTGGTACTACAGCCAGTGCAGATCTTTTTTTAAGCGGAGTATACATTATGTTATACCAAAGAAATGCAAAAACAAAAAAGTTGATACCTGTTAATCCTAAAAGCGTATAAATAAGACCTAAAGAAAGAAGTATCAATACTACAGCGATAATAACTCCAGTACGTGGTAACATACGACCAGCTGCAATAGGACGATTTTTTGTTCTTGCCATCTTGGAATCTTCTCTATACTCTTGTACTTGATTAAGAGTAGAAACGCCCATGGCTACTAAAAGCACAGAGAAGGTAGCAAGAAACATATCTAAACCAATCTCTCCCTTTGCCATAATATAGGCAAAGAGTGCAGATAAACTCACTGCAAAGGAGAGAACAAACTTGGTGACTATAAAAAAGTCTTTTATCATTATTTACCTGTTTCCATGTATTTAACGAGTGTTGCAAGATCTTCAGCTGGGAGATTAAACGCTGGCATAATACCTGGGTAGAATCCTTCTGGAACATCTTTATCTGGATTAGTGATCGCATCAGCAAGATACTTAGAGTCATACTTCGCTCCAATACCTTTAAGAGTTGGTCCAACCAAAGTTGCATCAGTATCAATTGAGTGACATGAAGCACATCCATTTTGTGCATAAAGTGCTTTACCATCTTTAGCAAAGTTACCTGCTGGTGTATCTTTATCTGTACTATTGAACCAAGCTTCATAATCAGCTTTTTCCATAACAACAATCTTAGAATACATGTATGAGTGGTCTGTACCACAGTATTCAGCACACTCTACATCATACTCACCAACTTTTGAAGCGTTGAACCATTGTTTTGTCGTACGACCTGGTACAACATCTTCTTTCATACGGAAAGCTGGTACAAAGTATGCGTGAATAACATCATTTACTGGTGCTGTCATTCTTAAGATAATGTTAGTATTTACAGGAACATACAGAGCTGACATACCCATAGTACCTTTTTCTTTATCATAAACACCGCCTATTTTATGAACGTGTCCACTTGCGTTAGCTGGGTATTCATATTTCCATTTCCATTTAGAACCTTCAACATCGATCACAATACTTTGTGACTCTGCTGGCATTGTTCTAAACATTTGCATTGTTGTATTACCATAATAAAAGAAAACCATTACAGCAGCTACAGGAATAGCTGTCCATATTATTTCCAATAATGTATGGTGTGTTAAAGTACCAACATCTTCATTTTTAACTTTGTCTGCACGGTATTTCCATGCAAAATAGATCATTGGTACAACTACAGATAAAAACAATAATCCTGAAATTATAAAGTGCACAGCAAATGCTGTGTCCATATCAGCATTAAATGTTGATGCACTGTCGTTAAATCCTTGTAATGTATTACTCATAAAAACCTCTTCTTAATGTGCTGTAGGAGCAGTAATGTGACTTTCAGCTCCATATTGGAAATTTGGTACATCTATACCAATTACTATAACAAAGAATACTGTTACAAGAAATAGTGCGAACCACACCATTGCTCCGATAAGTTTCTCACCTTTTAAGTGCATATAGTAGATTAAGATCAACCAAGCTTTTACAACTGCAATAAGCATTTGTGCTAAAAATGTTGAACTTTGCATAAATAAATGCGGCTGTACGAATGTTACAGCCGTCAATAACAATAATCCTATAAGTACTTTATAATATACTTTTTTCTCTTCTTGATAATTTACTATTTTAGTGTCCACCTGTAACTCCTCCTGCTCCGATCATATAGTAATAAGGGAATACGAATACCCAAATAAGGTGTACGATGTCCCAGTATAGTGCAATATTCCAATGTAGTATATGGTGCTCTTGGCTTACTTTTCCAGCATTAATACGCTTAAGTAACCAAAGCATAAGACCAATACCAATGATAATATGGAATCCATGGAGTCCAGTCATTGAAAAGTAAAGACCAAAGAATAATTTTTGACCAAATGGTAAAGATGACTCAGGTAATAGCTTATCATGCATCAAGAAGATACCATGATTATATTCAGCTGTCCATTCAAACCCTTTGATTACCAAGAAAGCAACCGCTAATATGATAGTCGCCCAAATCATAAGCTTAGCACCTTTTACATCGCCAGCTCTTATCTTAAGAAGACCTAGACCCATAGTAAGCGCAGACACGAGTAAGATCACTGTGTTTGTACCACCAAGTAGTCTATTTAAAGATGCTGACGCATCTAAAAAGTCTTGTGGGTGAAGTGCATTATAGTATGCCAGTGCAAGAAACATTGCACCAAACATCATTACCTCTGTTAACATAAACAGCCAGAAACCTAGTTTCCCACCGTAAAAGTCATCCTGCCATCCTTGAACCTCATGTTGGTTCCCCTCGCGGTCTGTCGCGATCTCAGGTACATATTCGTGTGACATTAGTCTATCCTTTGCATAGTTTCATAATTAAATTTAACCACTGGCTCGCCATGGTGATACTCATATGGATCAAAATCAACATAAGGTACTTTTGAGTGGTTCTCTAATGGTGGTGGTGAAGATGGCATGTGCCATTCGAGTGTTGTTGCACCCCATGGATTCGTTCCAGATTTTTCACCATATCTCCAACCTTTATAGAATATAACAAACATATAAACCATACCACCTGCTGTAAGGATTGCACCAATACCTGCAATTTGATGATAAATCTCAAATTCTGGTAAGTAGTCAAAGTAACGTCTTGGCATACCATAGTAACCAGCGATAAACATTGGGAACCATAAAAGATTCACACCTACGAACTGGATATAAAATGATATTTTAGCTTGGAAATCACTATACATTCTACCTGTAATCAATGGGAACCAGTAGTGCATACCTGCGAACATCAACCAAACAACACCAGATAAGATAGCGTAGTGGAAGTGTGCAACAGAATAATATGTATCCTGTAAGTGAATATCCATACCGATCATAGTAATCGTAACCCCTGTAATACCACCGATAGCAAACATAATAATAGTTCCGAGTCCCCATAACATAGGTGCTTTTAATACGATCTTACCTTTATACATTGTAGCAACCCAGTCATAGAACTTAACACCTGTTGGGATAGCAACAAAGAAAGTTAGGAATGAGAATACTGTTTTTGCGATATCTGACATACCTGATGTAAAGAGGTGGTGACCCCATACTAAGTAACCAATACCAGCAATAGATGCTGAAGAAAGAGCGATCGTTCTGTATCCGAAAATCTCTTTTCTTGAGAACGTAGGGATAATTTCAGACATGATACCAAATGCTGGAAGAATCATAAGATAAACAGCAGGGTGAGAGTAGATCCAAAATAAGTGTTGGAACAATACTGGATCTCCACCTTTAGCTGGGTCAAAGATACCAATACCAAAGTGCTTTTCTAAAATAGCCAATACAAGTGTAATACCTACAACCGGTGTTGCTAGAAGTTGGATCCATGCTGTAGCATAGATACCCCATACAAATAGTGGCATTTTGAAGAAAGTCATACCTGGCGCTCTAAGTCTATGGATAGTAACTAGGAAATTAAGTCCAGTAAGGATAGATGCAAAACCAAGAATAAATGCTGCTACAAGTGCCATAATAACATTTGTATCTGTATTCATTGAATATGGTGCATAGAATGTCCAACCTGTATCTGCTACACCTTCACCTATAAATAATGATGCAAGTGCAACCAGACAACCAACTATGTACAGCCAGAATGTAGCCCAGTTAAGTCTTGGGAAAGATACATCTTTCGCACCGATCATAATTGGCATAACGATGTTTCCAAATATAGCCGGGATCCCCGGGATAATGAAAAGGAAGATCATAAGTACACCGTGAAGTGTAAATGCCTGGTTAAAAGTGTCTCCATCCATATATTGTGCACCTGGTGCAAACAGCTCTAATCTCATTGTTAATGCTACTGCAACAGCAACAAAAAAGAATGTAAACATTACAGCAGCATACATTAAACCAATTCTTTTATGGTCAATTGTAAGCATCCACTGCATGAATGTACTTTTTGGGTGCCCAATGGCACAGTGTGTTTCGTCGAAATAAGTTTTACTCATCTAATTTTCTCCTTTGAATTTGATGTTCTTCTTGGTCTCTTCTTCCTGCTTTTAAAAGCCAAATAAAGAAGAGGATTGTAATCGTTAATATAACTATTGCTGCTATCTTCTCCCAGGCAAAAACATAAGTTTTACCTTTAGGGTCATAAGAAAAACAGTAAAGTAAAGTTTTTGCTATAGTTGGCCCCACTCTACCTTTAGCAGACTCTAGTACCGCCATCTTTACATCAAAAGGAAGTTGCTCAATACCATTAAGGTATCGTGTAATTTTTCCTTCTGGTGATAGAATGATAAGTGTTGATGCATGTATCCAGTCAACAACGCCAGCTTCTGTAACCGTTTTTTTATACGAAAACCCAACTTTATCGGCAATAATAGCCGAAGAATTATTTTCACTTAATAAAAAATGCCATGCATCTTGTACATAAGGTCTACTCATAGCTTTATGATACATATCTCTTTTAGCTTTAGCTAAAGGAGGTGTCTCATCTTGTGCAAAACTAATAGTTAATACCTTATAGTCAGTATTTTCAGACAAATCAAGTCTAGAAAATAATTTTGCCATATCTGCAAGCTGAGGGCCACAAATACCACCACATCGGTAGTAGTTTAAAGAGATAATAGTTGGCTTTCCATCCATATACTCTTTAAGTGTTTTACTTTTACCCTCTTCATCTATAAATGTCAAATCAAGCGGTACATATTCCCCTAGCTTTTCATTCACACCTAAAGATTCTGCTTGTAGTACAGTTAACAACAGTAATACAAGCATCACAATTTTCTTCATATACCCTCCCTATGGTTATGTCCATATTTGTAAAAATACGCACTAATTCTAGTCCAAAATCACTTAAATGGCAATGAAATATATAGTTTATATTTCATTTAATACATAATTAACACTTTTGTGTTACAGAAAGAAATTTTTTAAATTTTATATAAGATTTTATTATTATTTATATAATGTCAAGTACATATTAAAAAGAGTTATATTTTTTATGATGGGGGAGGAAAGTTTACACTTTCCTTTTTTCTTATTTTACAGTATGGGTAATTCTAATATAGTACGATATTTGGAAGAGTTTACGCTTTTCCTTTTGCACTTTGGATGGAATGGATGTATTGGTAATCTACAGCAATATTTTGTTCTTTAGGTAAGTTGCTAGAGAGTCTTTGTACCATACCTTCAAAATCATCAAACAGATAATTCGCCATAGAACCTGGAATTGGATTGATCTCATTAAGAAGAACTTCACCATCCACCACAAAAAAATCACAACGTATAATGCTTCCTTTAAAAAGAGGATCATATATTTTTTTAAAACTCTCTTGGATCTTCGCTTTTAAATCATCAGAGATATCCGCTGCTAAAACTTGAGAATCTCTGGAAAAATCCATATATTTTTTTTCAAAATCCAAGAACTCTTCTTTATGTGGCTCTTCCACGATAGAAAGTTCCCACTCGTTTGTGTATGATCCTGCTTGATTAAACTCTTTCACACCTTCGATAAAAGGTTCTATGATCACATCTGTGTCAAATTCAAAGGCAATATCAAGCGCGTAATCAAGTTGGGAAGCCTCTTTTACAATACTCACACCAATGCTGGAACCTAAACGTACAGGTTTGATAATAACAGGGTACTCCATAGAAATTTTTCTCTCATCATTTTTTGAAAGATATTCATAAGCTACTGTTTTTACACCTAGACTCTGGGCTAAGAACTTTGTATAGAGTTTGTTATAAGAGAGTGCTGAAGCTTCCATACGAGGTGAAATAAAAGGAACTTGATAGAACTCCATCATAGAGGCTATCTTTCCATCTTCTCCATCTCTTCCGTGTATAAGATTTAGTGCTACATCAAAATCTACAGTTTTACTCCCGAACATCCCATCTATTTGGAAACCACCACTTTTCAGGGTCAACTCTTTAGATTTTTTGTATTCACCTGATGAAAACAGTTTAGAGTTTATTTTCTGTGTATCTATAAGATAAAATTTTCTATCACTGCTTACAAAGATATACGTCAGTGTAGAATTTTTCAACACTTTTTTCATTGTTATAGCAGAAACAATGCTTATTTCATGTTCATAGCTGGATCCACCAAACAAAATAGCTATTTTCATCTGTCTTCCTTAGAGCATTTTGGCAAATTCGCCAAAGATATATGCACTTTCATGTGGTCCAGGACTTGCTTCTGGGTGATGCTGTACTGACATAGTTGGAGAATCATTATATTTGAGTCCTTCTATTGTATTATCAAAAAGGTTTACATGCGTAACTGTTGCTACTTCAGTAATGTTCTCTGGAACATTGTAGTTGTGATTTTGTGCGGTAATCTCTACTGCACCTGTTATTTCATTTTTCACAGGATGGTTTCCGCCATGGTGTCCAAATTTCAGTTTATACGTATCATAACCATGTGAGATAGAAAGCAACTGGTGTCCAAGACAGATACCGAAAAGTGGTACTTTATGGGCAATAAGTTTTTTGATCTTCTCTTGTTCCTCTTTTAAAATAAGCGGATCCCCAGGTCCATTTGAAAGAAATACACCATCAATCTCTTTTGCATCAATCTTAGCAATGATATCTTCAGCTAACATAGAGTTAGGTACAACCGTTACTTCCATCCCTGCATGGGTAAGTTCATTTAAGATATTTCTTTTTATACCAAAATCAAGTGCAATGATCTTTTTTGTTGTTTGTGGTGCATTGTATTGGAAAGTATCTGTATTGTAACGTGCCTCAGTATGCACATAACTCTCTTTTGTACTTACCTCTTCAATGTAATTCACCTCTTCAATACGCGGTGAAGATTCCAGTACTTTTTTAAGTTCATCCTGATCATGTATTTCTGTAGAAGCTATCATCATCATCGCACCTTCGTCTCTGAGCATTTTTGTTAAAAAACGTGTATCTATCTCAGTAATACCCAGTACATTTTCTCTTTTCAACAAGTCTGCCAAAGTCTCTTCACATCTAAAGTTAGAGGGACGATCCTGATAACTACGTACGATGATACCCTTACAGTGAGCACCTTTACTCTCCATATCTTGTGCATTACATCCTACGTTACCTATCTCAGGCATCGTAAATGTCACAAATTGTCCTGCATAAGAGGGGTCTGTAACGATCTCTTGGTATCCTGTAAAAGATGTATTAAAAACGATCTCTCCTACAGATGTACCCTTTGCGCCAAAACTTTTCGCTTCAAGCAGTAATCCATTTTCAAAATATAAAGAAACCTTTTGCATTACAGCATTCCTCTTTTGGAAAGTTCTTCTTGATAGAATCTTTCATAAAGGAGTTCATAATCCTGGGAACCAGGAATCACTTCTTTTTCCATGCTTCTTATCTTTGTATAGACAATATCATCTATCTCATCATAGGCATCAGCAAAGGCTTTAAAAGATTTAAAGATCACATTCTTTACTTGGTTTTCATTTACCGTATATTCTGCAAGGTAATTTTCATACAATTCATCCAAGATAAGGTGTGCAAGGTCATTGTATCTGTCATCATAATTCATGATCACACCATGCTCTGGAGCCATTTTCTTTTTGATCATAAAAAAGAGTTGTCTCTCATCTGCATGTTGAAACTCTATCTCATCATAATTTTCATCGAGGATTTTTTTGACTTTTTCATCAAGTGCATGCTCTTTTGCAAGGTTTTCATCTATGATCTTTTTTGCTGCTTCAACAACCGCTTCTCTACCCTTTGGCAGAGTGACAAAAGGTGCATTGGCTAAATCTATCCCGATTTTTGTTGCTACATACCCTGTTTGTTGTGGTTTTAATCTCATGCTATTAATTCCTTTTCTTTATTTTCTAAAGCGACTTGTCGCGTGAGCTCACTGCTGAAGTGAACCCAATGTTAACGTAGCTGGTGGAGCTTTACTCTCTCAGCATTATCTTATAATAGTATCTTCACGCTCTGGACTTGTGGAAATGATCCCCATCCTAGTCCCTATCATCTCTTCAAGTGCCAAAATATATGATTTTGCCGTATCTGGTAAAGCATCAAATTCTCTTACACCCTCTGTTTTGTCCCATCCCGGAAAACTTTTATACACTGGTGTTGCATCATCAAGTTCATAAGGTACATAGTTAATTTCTTTACCATCTACTTCATAAGCTACACACACTTTTACTTCATCAAAACCATCCAGTACATCCAGTTTCATAAGTGCAACCTGGTCTACACCATTCACACGTACTGCGTGGCGCATAGCTACGGCGTCAAACCAACCACATCTTCTAGGACGTCCCGTTGTCGTACCGAACTCATGTCCATTTTTACGGAGGGTGTCACCTTCTGCACCAAAGTCTTCACTTGGGAAAGGACCATTTCCTACTCTTGTACAGTATGCTTTGGCAATACCCGTTACTTTTCCAAGATCTTTTGGATTAATACCAAGACCAGAACAAGCACCTGCACTTACCGTTGTTGACGAAGTAACATAAGGGTATGTACCATGATCGATATCAAGCATCGTACCCTGTGCACCCTCTAAAAGGATCTTTTTACCATCATCCATGATCTCCCACATCATTTGTGTTGTATCTGTGATGTAAGAGCCAAGTACTGCTTTATACCCTTCCAACTCAGCTAAAAGATCTGCTTTATTTGGTGCCTCAACACCCATAGCATCAAAGATCGGTTGGTTCATTTCAAAGAAGTCTATGATCTTAGCTGTAAGTTTCTCAGGATTTAACAATTCGCCAAGTCTATGTCCTACTCTGGCGATCTTGTCTCCGTAGGCAGGTCCGATACCCTTACCTGTTGTACCTATTGCATTATCACCCTTCAAACGCTCTTTGGCTTGATCGATGAGTGCATGGTAAGGTAAAAGTACATGTGCTTTGTCTGAAAGGAAAAGTCTTCCCTCCAAGTTATCAAACTGCTCCATCTCTTTGATGAAGTCTTTTGGTGAAAGTACAACACCGTTTCCTACAATATTTTTGGCTTTAGTGTTAAGTACACCAGAAGGGATAAGGTGAAGCGCATACTTCTTGTCACCAATAACAATCGTATGCCCAGCATTGTGTCCACCTGCAAAACGACATACATAGTCATGTGTTTGTGCCATATGGTCAACAATCTTTCCTTTTCCTTCATCTCCCCATTGGAGACCTACAATTAAATCTGCTTTACTCATTTACCTTATCCTCTATTCATTTTTTTACTGATACACTCATCTGTATAGAGTGCGAATCCTGCTGCTTCTACACCATCAATCGTGTAGATCCCACCCATTGCCAAAAGACTATTGCCTTCAAACATTCTAAATGTCAAAGAGTCATAGTATCTCATTTTTGCATAAAAAAGTGGTGATATAACCATATTGTTATACGCTACTTTTTGTGTCGCATCTTTGATCTTTTCAAGTTCTACTTTGATATCATCAGGGAACAAACTTAGATCATTCAGGTCATTCACACTGTTGATTCTTACGAGTTTTTCTATCCAAGGCAAATCAGCCGCCATGATCTTCTCAATGTTCATTGTCTTCAGTACATCTAAAGAGACCCCATATTTTTCATTTAAAATATGTGGGATACGTATATTCGCTATCTGCATAACTGGTTCCGCCCCGATCTGCGCTAAAAGAGTTGTGGTGGTTTCTGCGATCTTCTCAAAAGTACCGTCGATCACTTCTGCCCCGATCTGATACTGCTCTCTTGTCGGGAACGTTACCGTTGGCTGGATATAAAACCACTTTTTAGACTCTGTACTCCGCCCCAATCTTTTTGTCACGATACGTACAACATCTGCAGTAGAATCGGCACGCAATGTCACTTCATGGTTCTCTTCATCATTAAGTCTTACCAAGAGCTTTTGGTCATCGAAACATTCATGTTGATGATAAGAAAAGAGTGGTGTCACTATCTCTTCAAATCCAAGAGAATCCAAAGTTCCGCTTGCTATACTTTCGATCTCTCTTTTTATCTTGGCACTTTCTCCAAAATAAAGTCTACTCCCGCTAGGGATCTCGTGTTCAAATATCATCTAGTTACTCTTCTTAAAATATGTTTCGTTAAAGACACGGCTGGCTGTACCATCAAACTCTCTTCTACCTATATCAGCCAATGCCAACTCTATGGCATTTACTACCCATGCAGACTCATAGACAGGTATAATCCCCATCTGATTGATACGGAAAAGTTTACCTTTGAGATGATCTTGACCACCTGCCATGTTTACACCGTATTTTGTTTTGAGTAGTTTGCGTATAGGCTCTGCATCTTCATCAAATACTGTACTCATCGATGGTGCTGGTGTCTGTGGATACATAGAAAAACCTATCGCTTCAAGCGCAGCTTGTGTTGCCGCTGCTCTTGCTGCTGTATTTGCATATAATGCATCGATTCCCTCTTCATCGATCGCATCAAAGATAGCATTGAGCCCTATGATAAGTGTTGTTGCTGCTGTCCATGCAGTAGTATTTTTTTGCTGTTGTTTAATTTCTGTTGCAAGATTAAAATAATAATCTTCACCA
>NZ_JBFENQ010000057.1:0-10764 GCF_041551015.1 Sulfurovum sp.
TAACGTATATAATCCAGTAGTAACTGATTCACCTCATACAATAAGATGGAGAGTATCAGCAATCCTACAATCCAATAAAGAGATCTTTTTGATCTAATAATTTCCATGAATCTATCTGTTCCTACTTCTCTTACAGTAAGGACAAAAAGTACCCAACCACCGATACTCCCGGCCAATGCAAGTCCCGAAGCACCAAGAGGGTGCATGAGTATCAGTGATGCAGAGACAGAGGTGATGAGAGAATAGACAGCGATCTTGGCTGCTTTGAGATGTCTATGCGATGCATAGAGAAACAGAGAAAAGAGTTTTGTCAGTCCAAAAGGAAGTAATCCAATCATATACATTTGCAGTACACTTACTGTTTCCAGTGTCTGTACTGTTGTAAATTTTCCTCTCTCAAAGAGTAACCAGACAATCGGTTCTGCAAGTAGGATACCACCAACCATAGCCCCACCTAACAAAAATGAAAGTAACCAAAAGGCTTGGTTTAGATTCTTGTAGGCTTCTGTTTCATTCTTATTTTTAAGTGCTTTTGAAACAGCAGGAAAAAGAACCGTAGCAGTAGCAATAGCAATGATGGCAAGTGGAAGCTGAAAGACACGGTTGGCGTAAAAGAGATAAGAGACAGAGCCTGTCATGAGAAATGTTGCCAAGAGCGTGTCTATAAACGCAGAGATCTGAGGTGTTGAATTTCCCAGTATTCCTGGTAAAAAGAGAGATTGAAACTGTTTTTTTTCTTCATTGACATCTTTACTTTTTCTGTATTTCCATCCCCCTACAAGGATCTTGTGAAGATTTAGTTTGTTTAGTGTGAGAAGATGAGCAATTACCTGTAATAATCCACCTATGAGTACAGAAAAACTGAGTGCATATGCTACTGTTTTTGGATCTTCTTTCATATAGATGTAAAGTGCTGCGATCATAGAGATATTGAGCAGAGCAGTTGACATAGCTGTAGTGGCAAAGTGGTTCTTGTATTGGAGCAGTGTGGCTAAAAATGTTACGATAAAGATAAGATCCAAATACCAAAAGTTGATGGCAGTTAAGGGAGCAGTTTGTGCTATAAGCTCTTCACCCCATCCCAATGCTAAAAGTTTAGTGATGGGTTCTGGAAAAAAGGTTATGAGCAGTGAGAAAGTCATTAAAAAGAGTAGAAATCGTAAAAATATAGCGGTGGCAAATACCCCTTTATGTTTTGAAGCGACAAAAGAAGGCATGAAAGCTTGCGTAAACGCACCTTCGGCAAAGATACGACGAAAAAGATTGGGAAGTTTGAATGCGACAAAAAACATATCACTCCAGACCGAAGCTCCTAGGGCAGAAGCCATTAGTACATCACGCCCCAAACCGGTAACACGTGAAAATAAGATACCAAAGCTGTTAGTGAAGATGGATTTAAGTCGCATAATACTCTTTAGTGTTAAATTAGAAGTATTTTAGCGTAATGTAGATATGAAATAAAAACATGTCAATTTGACATATTTATGTATCTAGTGAAAAACTCTTGATATACTGTGACAACTAAAATGAATAAGGGCAAATATGATAGTAGGCATAGAAGGTACAGTAGAAAGAAAAGACCCCACTTTTGTACATATCAATGTAAATGGACTGATTTATGAAGTGATGGTGTCTCTTCACACATCTAATACTATAGAAGACAAAAAAGTAAAACTTTTTGTGACACAGGTCATACGTGAGGATGCTCATCTTCTTTTTGGATTTATGGATACAAATGAAAAGAAAATGTTTGATACGGTCTTGAAGATAAATGGAGTAGGGCCTAAAGTAGGGCTGGCCATTTGTTCTACTTTTACACCTGAAACTTTTGCAAAAGTAGTAGCTTCTAAAGATGTCAGTATGCTTAAGAGAGTACCAGGCATAGGTCCAAAAGCGGCAAGTCGTATCTTGGTAGAGTTGGCAGACTTCATCGTAGATGGAAATGAGGAGAGTGCCAACAGTGGAGCATTGAGTGAGGCAATGATGGCCCTTGAGAGTTTAGGATTTAAAAAAGATGCTATTCAAAAAGCACTTCATGGATGCAGTGGCGATACGAGTACACTTGTGAAAGAGGGATTAAAAAAATTACAGAGGTTGTAAGGTAAATTATTCCCCAAGATGTTTTTAGTTGGAAAGAAGGTAAATAAATGCAAGATAACTTAGGAATCCCCCTAAGGTCCAAGCAACTATATGAATAATTCTAATTTTACATTTTTCTTCATCTTTCTCCGCTAATTCATTTATTATTTTATTAGCAGTTGCTAGTTCTTTTTCTAATTCTTCAATTGTTTTCATATTTAGCCTTTAATGTATAACTAATTATAAAGTTTAAAGCTTTAAGTATCCTGCTTTTAGCGCTCATAGTAGAAGAGAACAAAACAATAATTACAGTATTTAATTTTACCAAATACTGTAACCAAATTTGATGTTCAGGGAATTATTTAGAGTATCATCCTCTATTTCATGACTGTAGGAAAGTGTAGTAAACCATTTTTTGTTAATTTTATAAAAAAGTGTACTCATGACAGATTTTGATGGTTGATATGCGGTAAATTTACTTTCAGCATAACTATAAGCGATATTTACATAAAAGTTTTGAGTAAAAAAATAACCGCTTCCTACATAAAAAGTATTAATGTCCTGTAGAGGATCTATATTATCTTCATCATTGATGAATGTATGGCTTGCTCCAGCAAAGAGTGAGAGCGATGAGATGGGATAATAGGTTAGAGAACTATAGAGTGTATAGTCTGTTTTGTTACCTGTAAAATCATATGTAGGCAATTTAATACCTAAACCAAGACCGAGTTTTAGAGAATCATTGAGTTTGAATTTTCGTTTTATTTTGAGAATGGTGTCCTGCATGCCATTCTCTGAATCAGTTTGAAAATATCCTGTTCGAACTGAATAACTCCACTGATCACGATAATAAATAAGTTGAACTTTTGATGTATGTTGTAACTCTCTGTCTAATGTATCTTCATTGTTACTTATTCCATATCCAAAACTGATATCTAAACCATCATTGTTTTTATCTTCCGGAAAGATCAGAGTACGTGTTGAACAGCCTTGTTGATTTACTACATCTAAAAAAGGTGTATTTTTGCATTGATCTACGGAATCAGGTACACCATCCATATCTTGGTCTTTGATCGTTTCTGCAGAATTTAGGGTAGTAAGTGTGAAACCTAGTAAAAGTATCTTAGTCATCGTCATCATGTTCATCCTCAATATGGTCTTCAGTTTCGTTTTCAATATGCTCTTCGGTTTCATTTTCTATACTCTCTTCAGTTTCATTTTCAATACTTTCCTCAGTTTCATTCTCTATACTCTCTTCGATTTCATCCTCAACACCTTCTTCAGCTTGATTCTCTGTTTCATTTTCTATATCTACTTCTATTTCATCTTCATATTTGTGATGCCTGAGTATTTCATTTCTCTCACATCTTTCTTTATTTTTATTGGTTTTACATATCTGTCTAACGTATGTTTGCCTTACACGATGTTTTAATTCTTTGATGGCTTTTTCACTATGTTCACTTTGGGTAATAGATTTGAGTTTGGTTATAGCATCAATACGAGCATCTTCATTCATATGTGAAATTTCTTGTTTAAATTGGTTCATAAGCATGAAGCGTTCTTCTATTGATGCTTTTTGAATAGCTTCAATACGTGCATCCATATCTGCATAAAGCGGTACAATGAATAACAATGATAGTAAGCATTTTAAAATCAATTCTCTCATTGTTACTCCTTTCTCAGGTGTTGAAAATTCAATACAATTTTTGTACCATAGTTGGTCTGACTTTGAATACTCATGCCTATATTGAGTTCATTACATAATTTATTGACAATATGCAGTCCTAAGCCAATGCCTCTGTCCTGTTCTTTATAGTAGCGTTGCAGGACTTTATTAATATCTTTTATACCTTTACCTGTATCTTCGATACTTACAGTTTCATTGGAAATGGTTACTTTTACTTCACCATTTACTTTATTATATTTTGCAGCATTACTGAGTATATTATCAAAAATACGCATAAGAAGTTCATGGTTGGTATTTTTTACTAAATCATTTTCCTTGGTATATATATAGGCTAAATTTGGATAGATGTTTTGTATATTATTTAAACGCTCCTCCACCAATTTTGCAATATCTACATTTTGACTCTGCGAGGGAGAATTATGTAGAAAACTTTTTAAATTGTTTTGCAAGCGTAGAATGTTGTCTATGCTTTTGGAAAGTCTTGAAATATAAGGATCGTCACCTTTTTCATCTTTAAACATTTTAATATTAAGGATCATGGATGTAATGGGTGTATTGAAATCATGTAAGATATCTTTTATAAATTCATCGTTGAGACGCAGTGCTTTTCTGATAGGATTCAAGCTATAAAATGTAAAAAACAGTGCAACTCCGAAGAGAAGTAGGGAAGCCAGAATAAATTGAAACCAGAGTGAATGGGTAATCTCTTCTATATCTGTTTTAAGTTTATCTTCCCCATAAGAGATCTTCATATAATATTTTTTTGATTTAGGAATTGTAAAATAAGCATGTGTTCCATTGCCATCATAAAGTCTATTGAGTATGTTTTCACTTTGTGGTGCAAAATCAAAAGAGAATTGTTCACATTCTAAGGAATAGCTGCACAGCTGCATGCTTTGTAAAAGAGTATGTCTGTACTCCGTTTTTTTTGTATGATACAATTCAACAAAAAGCAATACAAGAAGTATCTCCAAAAGAGAGAAAAAAACAAGAAAATTTTTAAAGAGAGACTCTTTTTCATAGTTTTTCAAGTATATACCCTTTCCCTCTGATATTTTTGATATTGATGTCTAACTTTTGTTTTATTTTAGTAATGGCTACACGCAAAGCAGTATCTGAAATATGATCAAGACATTCATAGAGTTCTTCTTTGGTGATCACCGAACCACATTGGCATAAAAGTTTCTCAAAAATTTTAAATTGTACATTGCCTAGATCAACGATCTCTCCATTAAATCTGATGATCTGTGATTGTGGATCATACTCTAAATGTCTGTACGTAAGTGTAGATGTTGAAAATTTTGCTGCGATGCGTATAAGCAACTCTTGAGGATCAAAAGGTTTTTTAATGTAGTCAATAGCCCCTAATTGAAATCCTTCTGCCATAGAGTTCATATCTGTCAGTGCAGTGATGAAGATGGTAGGTGTTGTATCGTCTGCATATCGAAGAGATTTCAGAAGATCGATACCATTACCTACAGGTAAATTAATATCGAGCAAGTAGAGATCATAGGTATTGTTAAAGGTTAACTCTTCTGCTTCTTCTATACTGAGTGCAGTATCTACATCGTAGCCTTCTTTTGAGAGAAAGAGTTGTAGTGTTTCAGAGAGTATATGATCATCTTCAAGCAGCAGTAGTTTCATCTAGTTTTATTCCTTTAGTGATGATAGTTTACCATAAGAAGAGTTGAAGTGTCGAGGTGAGAAATATTCTCACCTCTTATAGAAACTATCTAAGTAGGGAATCAATCCCAATTGGTCCATTATGGCAATCGTTACAACTTATTTTATGTCCTTTTGTAATGATTGCGTATATATTTTACCAAGAGTTGTGTTACCCGTGTGTTAGCAGAGTGTTAAATAAAAACCTTAAGTTCTTTGTGTCACCCGTCTGGCAGAAACAAATGTTTCGGCATAGCTGCCATGCGTAAGAGGTGAGATGATGATACCCTGTTTTTTGGAAGCGGCATGGATGAAGTTTCCATTGCCCAGGTAGATACCCACATGCGTGATAGGTATACCTCTTTTTTTATCTGTAAGAAAGAAAAGAAGATCGCCTTTTTGCAGGTTCTCCATGTTAACAAAGTAACCTTGTTTGGATTGTTCCCATGCGGTTCTAGGGAGGTTGATGTTGTGCTTTTTGTAAAGGTATTGCACATAACCAGAGCAGTCAAATCCTTCAGGTGTTGTACCGCCCCAAACATATTTACCTCCTTTGAAGTACTTGGCATCTTCTAAAAGTTTTTGTTTGTCTATTTCTGAAATTTTGTAGGTTTCTCCTACTTTTCTTGCGGCTTCCTGTGCTTGTGCAATGCGATCTGATCTTTGACGTGCAGCTTCCGCCATACGAGCAAGATACTCCTCACGGTGAAGTTCATCATAGATGGCTTGAAGTGAATACTCTGTGGCTTTTTGGTTGAGAAAGGCATTTTCTGTATGCAGAATCTCTTTACTTTGAACAATATTCCCTTGTTGGTCAGTAATGGTAAAGAGACTTGCCGAAGAGAGTGAAAAAAAGCATAAAGATGTAAAAATCGGTTTGAACATATATCCCATCCATATTTTTTTATACTATAGCACAAAAAATATGAATGAAGGTTTTCTAGTGAACGGTTCCGCAAAAGTTTGCATCACATCCATTGACTGCACCGGAAAATTTGGAGTTGTCCATAAGGAATTTCATGAGACGCTCTTTACGGTTTTGGAAAAGTGAACTTTTAAGATTTGTGAGTGCTTCTGGTTTATCTTTGTGTATCTTTTCAAGTTTTCCCGGAGTCTCAAAAAAGAATTCCCAGTCATCTTCGTCTATTTGTTTAGCCATATAAAATGGAGTTCCGTGACAAGAGGTGCACAGTTTTTGTACAGTTCGTAATGCCTTTGTATCATATTTCTCCGCGGTATAAGAGAAGGAGCTTAAAGCAATTATAAGGAATGCAGAAGTAATTATCTTTTTTAAATTTGGCATTAGAAAGACCTTTTTTATGGCTATTATAGTGAGTACCCTGTGTACTTTATGTGTAGTCTGTATTTAGTTACGGGATGAATAGGATATAATACGCTCCATGGATCATAAAATCATCATTATAGGAGGAGGGGCAAGTGCACTGATGCTTGCATCTCTACTTCCTAAAAACACAGCTACTATTATAGAGTCAAACCCCAAGCCAGGTGCGAAGATACTGGTCTCTGGTGGAGGCAAATGTAACATTACCAATGCGCGTATGGGAACAGAATACTTTCTTGGTGATGAAAGTTTTGTACAGCAGCCCTTAAAAAAATTCAATGAAAAAGCACTTTTGAGATGGTTGGAGAGACAAAATCTGCACCCTGTACTTAGGAAAGAAACACAGTACTTTTGTAAAGATTCTGCTAAAGAGTTGTTGGATATTTTTTTAAAAGAGAGTAAAAAACAGACACTTTGTACATCTGAGAAAGTCTTGGAAGTAACGAAACGTGATGAGACTTTTTATGTGAAGACAAATAAAAAAACACATACGGCAAGAGCGGTAGTAGTTGCTTCAGGTGGATTGAGCTTTCCTAAAATTGGCGCAAGCAGTATAGGGTACGAGATCGCAGAATCATTTGGACATACGGTGGTGAAAACTGCACCTGCACTGGTAGGTTTTACTGTACAAAAAGACCAGTTCTTTTTTAAAGAACTCTCAGGGGTGTCTACAGATGTAAAGATACATGTTGGAGATAATGTTTGTGAAGGTGCTTTGCTCTTTGCACACAAGGGTATGAGTGGGCCTGCTATTTTGGATGCATCTCTTTACTGGGAAAAAGGAAAAATAGAGATTGATTTTTTACCAAACTTTTCATGGAAAAGTGTACAGGGAAGTAAAAAACAGATATCTTCACTCCTACCTATTCCAAAGCGTGTTAGCAAGGCATTTTTGTTACAATTTCAGCTCGAAGACAAGCCATTTTATCAGCTTACAAAAGAGGAGATGGAAATACTTCAAACCTTAAGTCACTACAGCCTTGCACCTGCAGGTACATTTGGTTACGCTAAAGCGGAAGTGACCAAGGGTGGCGTGGAGACATCTGAAGTAGATAGCAGTACGATGATGAGTAAGAAAGAAGATGGACTTTATTTTATAGGTGAGGTTTTGGATGTAACAGGAAGACTTGGAGGTTACAATTTTCAGTGGGCATTTTCAAGTGCTTACAGTTGTGCTAAAGATGTATCTACAAGAGAATAGTAGTGCAAATTAGTATTATTGTGACACAAATATGACACGATTATTGTATATTATTTTTTTGAATTTAAATTGAGGGGATTTATGGTGAAAAAATTTATGAGGTTGATACTTTTGGGCGTATCTGCTATTGTATTGAGTGGATGTGGTGTGGAAACACCAGATTCTGAAGGTTGGAGATCAGTCCAGAAAGATGAGTTTTTGGAGATACTTAAAACAGATAAATATGCTTCTATTTGTAATCAACAGGCATTATATGAGAAAGTAAAAGAGAGTGAAAATTCCAAACTCATGTCTAAATTACTTATAGCGTATACTAAGAATCTTGCCAATGGTTGTATAGATCTGAAAAGTTTCAATGCATCTCAAGAGAAAAGGGTAGAGAAGAAGATTGCAACCTACTATGAAACCTATCTGCAAGATGTTAAAGAATCCGACATTATGAGGAAGCTCAAAGCGGGGCAGAGTATAGAAGAGATATTAAAACCTTATGTCCCTCAGTATGCGCAGTTTTTTGATCTTAAAAAAAGATATATGCTTTTAGAAGGTGATGCAAATACTTCAAAAAAAACACTTCGTAAAATTCGTCTTAATTTAGAAAGATTGAAATTGATGAAGCCAGGCCTTGGAGACAATTATGCTTTGGTCAATGTACCTGAGTATACTGTCCGTGTGATTGATAAAAATGGTACAGCTGTGGCAATGGCAGTTGTAGTGGGTCAAAAACATCAGCAAACACCTATATTTTCTGCCAATCTCCAGTATGTGACACTTAACCCTCAATGGGGTGTGCCAGACAGTATTGCCAGAAATGAAGTGATCCCGCAAATGTTAAAAGATCCAACTTATTTGGCAAGCCACAATATGGTCATACGTAAGTCTTATGACCTTAGTACACCCGAGATTGATAAGGATTCGGTAGATTGGAAAGCATATCTCATTAAAGAGAAAGACAGTAAAGATATGACGTATAAGTTTATAGAAGTACCATCTAAAAAGAATGGTCTGGGACGTGTAAAGTTCATCTTCCCTAACAAACACTCTGTCTATATGCATGATACACAGTCAAAACATCTCTTTAAACGTAAAGTACGTACCTACAGCCATGGATGTGTAAGACTTGAGAAGCCAGTAGTTATGTTGGAACACATCTCAAAAAATTATACCTCTAAGAGTCCTGAGGAAGTCAAAGAGTGGTACGATTCTTTGGAAACAAAACATATGGGTCTAAGTAAGAAGTTACCTGTACATACGGCATACTTAACCACATATGTAGATGAGTGTGGTGACTTGTTATCATTCCGTGATATTTATGGTTTTGATAAGTCACAGAAACTTAATTTCTAACAAAGGGAGAAGATGACACGGGCATGGCTTATATTAGCTGATATCCTTCTCCATCTTCTTCTTTTATTCTCACTGGTATTTTTTTATACGTTACCTCTTTTAGAACAACATATTATAAAGGAAGATCACATAATAAGTGAAAAATCATTTAGCAAAGAAAACCTTATCGATGTTAACCTCGATGAGAGACTTGCTTTACTTGCAGGCAAAGTGGGGGACCCCGTTTTTATACGTATCTTTAAAGAGGAATCGCTCTTGGAAGTATGGATACGCTCCGGGGCAGAGTACCAGCATTTAAAAGACTACTATATCTGTGCCTATTCTGGCTACCTGGGACCAAAGTTACAAGAGGGTGACAGACAGTCTCCAGAAGGTTTTTATAAAGTAAAAAAACACCAACTCAATCCAAACAGCAAATACCATCTCTCCTTTAACTTGGGCTTTCCCAACAAATATGATCGTGAGCATAATCGTACAGGTTCATTTTTGATGGTGCATGGTAACTGTGTTTCTGATGGATGTTATGCCATGACAGATGGGAAGATTGAAGAGATCTATACTTTAGTAGAAGGTGCCTTGCAAAAGAGCCAAAAGTATGTACAGGCGCATATTTTTCCATTCCGTATGACAGATGTAAATTTGGCTCTATATTCTGAGAGTGAGTGGTTTGATTTTTGGGTAAATCTCAAAGAGGGGTACGACTATTTTGATGTAGAAAAACTGCCGCCCCATATAAAAGTAGAAGATAAACAATATACGATATATGAAGCAAATGAATAGTAGTTTAATCATTTAAAACCTCTTACATTTTTTACATACACTTTTTATTTCACTAGTATAATAAGTATTTATACAATAATTTAAGTTTTTTTGATACAATAAAGTATGAACTAGAGGTGTGATTGAGATATGCATCTAGCATAGTATCTTTATCATAATAATAATACTTTATGCTGATCATTGAAAATGATGAGCTATATAATTCTAGGAGAAATAGTCATGGAAAAAGTATGTGAAGAGAAACTGGAAGAAATTGTAGTACTCCTGAATGATCCAGATGAAACTGTAATGATAGAAGAAGTTAAAGAGAAACTGGAAAAAATTCTAGCACTTGTGAATAATCCAGAAAAAATTGAAATGGAAAAAAAAGAAAATAAAGAGAAGCTGGAAAAAGTTGTAGCACTAGTGAATAATGCAATGGCTAATCCAGACATTGAGCTTGAATATTGTATACCTGATGTTTCTGGAGATCCTTATATGCACTTGAAATATGCGGCTAATGGGACACATATAATGGAACAAAAATTACCTATTAAACATCGCTATCTAAATAAGACACCAGAAGATATTGCAAACCTTATAACCTTCTATATAGAGCAGTTTATTGAGGAGATTGATTCTGTGGAGCATGGTGCACAGTAAGAAGTTCACTACAGAGTATAGACTATA
>NZ_JBFENQ010000058.1:0-10680 GCF_041551015.1 Sulfurovum sp.
ATAGGTATGAATTTATAGAACCTCTTACGGGAGTTTCTCTTAAGTTCAAAAAGATTTTTTGGACATGAATGAGGGGTACCTCATATTTTAAAGGTATATAATGAAATTTAGTGAATTTAATTTTCATGCTGATTTAGCAAAAGGTGTGAAAATAGCAGGCTTTAAAGAGCCTAGTCCTATCCAGGAGATGGCTATTCCTATCATCGCTAATGGTAGTGATATGGTAGGACAAGCCCATACGGGTACAGGAAAGACAGCAGCGTTCGGTCTTCCTATGATGGATAAACTTGCCAAAGGTGAGATAGAACGGGCGTTGGTCATCACACCTACAAGAGAATTGGCGACACAAGTGGCTGATGAACTGTATCATTTAGGACGTTTTGCAGGTATCAGAACGTTAACTGTGTATGGTGGTGTAGGATATGGACGTCAGATAGCACTTATCCACAAAGGTGTACAGATTGTTGTAGCAACACCAGGAAGACTTAAAGACCTTTATAAAAAAGGAAAGATCGATGTTTTTAACCCAGAAATAGTTGTACTTGATGAAGCGGATGAAATGCTTGACATGGGTTTCCTTGAAGAGATCAAAGAGATCTTTGAGTATATTCCTCAAAATAGACAAACATTACTTTTCTCTGCAACAATGCCTGAGCCGATCAAAGAGTTGGCAAGTAACATTTTGTATCAACCTGAATATATCTCTGTTGTAGGAGATGAAGAGACGACAAATAACATTATCGATCAACGTTACTATATGATACATGAGAATCAAAGAGATGAAGCCATCGTAAAACTTCTTGAGACAGAAGAGACTAATAAATGTATCATTTTTTGTCGTATGAAAAGAGAAGTGGACAGATTGACCGAACATTTGCAAGCATTAGGATTTAATGCCAGCGGTTTACACGGTGACTTGGAACAGATGGACAGAGAAGTGGTCATTAAAGCCTATAGAAGAGGTGAGACGAAGATCATGGTAGCCACAGATGTAGCTGCACGCGGCTTAGATGTCAAAGATGTCACACACGTCTTTAATTACCATATTCCTTTTGACCCGCAAAGTTATGTACATCGTATCGGTCGTACTGGGCGCGCAGGAAGAAGTGGTCAGGCGATTACTTTGGTGACAACCGAAGAGTTTAAAGAACTCCAGCGTATTCAAAAAGAAGTAGGTGCAGATATGCGTTTAGCAACTATTCAAGGTGGTTCAGGGCTTGATAATTCAAGTTGTGAATATTTAGCTGAACAGATCAGAGATATTCATGTACATGAAGATGCAGCGGAGTTGTTGGCTTATATGGGAGAGATGGATAGAGAGCTACTATTGGAAAAGCTTATTTCTCACCTAATTGAGCAAGAGCAGCATAATATAGGAACTCAAATAGGTTTTGATCAAAATACTGTAGATGAGATGATGCAAGGATATGCAGCGGAACAAAAAGCTACGAGAAATACCAATCGTAGAAAAAAGAGAAGATAATTTTTCTTTTTTACCTAATAACAAGCAAAACTGTTTTAGAATTTGTAAACTTATAAAGTGAGGTAAATTGTATGGAAATAGATTTAGTAGGTGAAAGCTTAAAATTTATGGTGCTAGGAATGATGGTTGTATTTGTCTTTCTAGTTATACTCGTTCAGGTAATGAAGCTGCAAGCTAAGATTATCAATAAACTCTTCCCAGAAAAAGCACCTGAAGTAGGAACTACTTCAAACAGTGCTACACAGGGATCAGAACATGTTGCAGCTATTATAGCGGCTGTCACAGAATTTCGTAAAAAATGATAAAGTAAGGTATTGTAAATGGCTAAAAAATATATTGATGTAATGGACACAACTTTTAGAGACGGATTTCAGTCTGTCTTTGGTGGTCGTGTACTTATGGATGACTTTTTTCCTGCAGTAGAAGCAGCGAAGAATGCAGGTATTAATCACTTCGAATTTGGAGGTGGAGCAAGATTCCAATCACTTTTCTTTTATTTACAGGAAAATGCATTTGAAATGATGGATGGTTTTAGAGAGATCGTAGGACCAGATGCTAACCTTCAAGTACTTTCACGTGGTATCAACACAGTAATGCTTGATACAGGTAGTCGTGAAATGATTGAGCTTTTCGCAAAAATGTTTAAAAAGCATGGAACAACAACTGTGCGTAACTTTGACGCACTGAATGATGTGAACAACCTAGCGTTTTCAGCAGAGATGATCAAAAAACATGGCCTTGATCATGAAGTTGTAGTAACAATGATGGATCTTCCTCCAGGATGTAAAGGTGCACATGATGTTGCTTTTTATGAAAAAACACTTAGAAACATTTTAGATTCGGGTATTTCTTTTGATAGCGTTTGTTTTAAAGATGCATCAGGAACAGCAAATCCTCACAAAGTATATGAGACAATCGCAATGGCGAGAAAACTTCTTGGTGATAGTGTACACCTAAGACTTCATACGCATGAAACTGCAGGTGTTTCTGTAGCATCTTACCTTGCAGCGCTAGATGCAGGAGCAAATGGTATCGATATGGCTGCATCACCGGTAAGTGGTGGTACTAGTCAACCAGATATACTTACAATGCTTCATGCAACAAAAGGTACTGACTATAATCTTGGTGATTTGCAGCTTGACAAGATCCTGAAGTATGAAGAGAGACTTAAAGAATGTCTTTCAGATTATATGATACCACCTGAAGCGACACAGGTATCACCACTTATTCCATTCTCACCAATGCCTGGTGGGGCATTGACAGCCAATACTCAGATGATGAGAGATTCAGGGGATCTTGACAAATTTGATGAAGTGATCGCTGCGATGAAAGAAGTAGTTGAACGTGGTGGTTACGGTACATCAGTAACACCAGTGAGTCAATTCTACTGGCAACAAGCGTATGCCAATGTAATGTTCGGACCTTGGAAGCAAATAGCTCCTGGTTATGGACGTATGGTACTTGGTTACTTTGGTAAAACACCAGTAAAAGCAGATGATGAGATCATCAAGCTTGCATCTGAGAAATTAAAGTTAGAACCAACCACAGAAAATCCTTTAGATATTGCAGACAGAGATGAAAAGAAATCTATTGCACACTGGACAAAAGTACTTGAAGAAGAAGGTTTAGAAGTTTCAGATGAAAACATCTTCATTGCAGGTGCATGTGATCAAAAAGGTATTGCGTTCTTGAAGGGTGAAGGCCCTCTCATGGTAAGAAAAGGTAAAAATAATAATTGTAGCGGAGAAGCAGATATGGCAGGAAATTATACAGTAGTAGTAGATGGTAAACAATATAGCGTACAAGTAGCAGAGGGTGAAGGAAATATCCAAATTTCACCAGCACAGGTAAACGCAGTAGCAGAAGCAGCAGCACCTACAGTGTTGGCAGGTGGCGTAGGAAGTGTAGAGATACATTCTCAAACTCCAGGTAATGTATGGAAGATCACTAAAAATCCAGGTGATACTGTAGCTGAGGGTGATGTGATCATGATTCTTGAAGCAATGAAAATGGAAATTGACATTACTGCACCTAAAGCAGGTAAAATTGCTACAATTAATGTAAATGTCAATGACTCAGTCGCTGACGCACAACTTCTAGCCACAATGGAGTAAATATGAAGCTCAAACATCTTTTACTTTCGATGATGTTTGCTTTTACAGCACTCACATCAACTGTGCAAGCCAGTGTGCATGAGGCACCTGCAGCACCTGCACAAGAAGAACAAGTATATGAATCTAAATCTATTACTCAACTTCTAGGAAGCTTTTTTGAAACTACAGGTCTAAATGCCATGGTAAATCCTGAAGAGGGTGTAAAGAATGGTCATGGTGAAGAGATGAGTATCTTTGCTCAAAGTTGGGGTAAACTTATCATGTTTATCATCATTTTTATTCTTTTCTATTTAGCTATTGGCAAAGGATTTGAACCACTTCTTCTTTTACCTATCGCTTTTGGTGGACTTCTGGCCAATATACCTATTGCCAATATGACAAGTGATCACGGAATGCTAGGTATTATCTATAATATGGGTATTGCTAACGAATTCTTCCCGCTACTTATCTTTATGGGTGTTGGAGCAATGACGGACTTTGGACCACTTCTTTCTAACCCTAAAACAGCACTTCTTGGTGGAGCTGCTCAGTTTGGTATCTTTGGTTCATTAGTAGGTGCAGCAGCACTTTCTCAATATACTGGAATGGTAGACTTTACACTTAAACAATCTGCAGCGATCAGTATCATCGGTGGGGCGGATGGTCCTACTTCTATCTTTATTGCTTCGGCATTGGCACCAGAGCTTCTTGGAGCTATTGCAGTTGCTGCATATTCATATATGGCATTGGTTCCAGTGATTCAACCACCTATAATGAGAGCATTGACTACAAAAGAAGAGCGTCAAATTGTTATGAAGACTACGAGAAAAGTAAATAGACTTGAAAAACTTATTTTCCCTCTGATCGTAATCATGATGATCGCACTTATTTTACCAGATGCTGCACCACTTATGGGGTCATTCGCATTGGGTAACTTTGCAAAAGAATCAGGTGTAGTTGACAGACTTTCTAATGAGATGCAAAATTCACTCATTAACATTGTTACTATTTTCCTTGGTCTTGGTGTTGGTTCTACATTGGCTTCAGATTCATTCTTGATAGCTGAGACATTAGGTATTATGGTTATTGGTCTTCTTGCATTTGCTGCTGGAACAGCAGCAGGTGTGATTATGGGTAAGGTTATGAACAAATTTTCAAAAGAACCTATCAATCCACTTATCGGTGCAGCAGGTGTTTCTGCCGTACCAATGGCAGCAAGGGTTGTGAGTAAAGTTGGTTCTGAAGAAAAACCGGGTAATATTCTGCTAATGCATGCGATGGGTCCAAATGTGGCTGGTGTTATCGGTTCAGCTGTAGCAGCAGGTGTACTACTTTCTATCTTTAAGTAAAGTAGTTCCACGTATTATGCTTCCTCATTAGAGGGAGCATAAGTTAGGAAATAATACATATTTTCTAACTTATGCTTTAGCATTATAATAAAAGAAAAAAATAGGATACTTATGAGTACTAAAACGCCCAACGGACTTGATAAACTAGGATTGAAAGATATCGGAGATGTCTATTACAATTTAAGTTATGACGAGTTGCAAGCGCACGAAGTAAACAGAGGAGAGTGTAAGATCTCTACATCAGGTACAGCAATGTGTGATACAGGAATCTTTACAGGACGAAGTCCTAATGATAAATATTTTGTCGATCAGGCACCTTCAAATGAACATATCGCTTGGGGTGATGTAAATGCTAAGATAGATAAAGAGATCTATGAAGAATTGCTTGACCTTACTTTGACCCAACTTTCAGGTAAGAATATTTACGTAACAGATGTATATGCCGGAGCAAGTGCTGCAAGTAAGCGTTCTATACGTTTTGTCACTGAAGTAGCATGGCAGGCACACTTTGTTAAAAATATGTTCATCCGTCCTACAGAGTCTGAACTTGAAAGATTTGTTCCAGACTTTACTGTATATAATGCATGTAAAGCTGTAGATGAAAAGTACAAAGAACATGGGTTGAACTCTGATGTTTTTGTCGTATTTAATATAGAAGATAATGTTGCTATTATCGGTGGTACATGGTATGGTGGTGAGATGAAAAAAGGTATCTTCTCTATGATGAACTATTGGTTACCGCTTGAGGGTAAACTCCCTATGCATTGTTCTGCTAATGTAGGTGCAGATGATGATGTATGTCTCTTCTTTGGACTTTCAGGTACAGGTAAGACCACTCTTTCAACAGACCCGAGAAGAGCACTGATCGGTGATGATGAACATGGTTGGGATGATCATGGAGTCTTTAACTTTGAAGGTGGATGTTACGCAAAAGTGATAAACCTTGATGAAAAGTCTGAGCCAGAGATCTATGGTGCCATCATTAAAGATGCACTTTTAGAAAATGTTGTTGCAGATGAAAGGGGTGTGGTTGACTACACAAATGGTTCTAAAACAGAGAACACACGTGTCTCTTACCCTATAGAACACATAGAGAACCATAAAAAAGATTTACAGGCAGGTCATCCAAATAACATTATCTTCCTCTCAGCAGATGCATTTGGTGTATTACCTCCGGTAAGTAAACTGACTAAAGAACAGGCAATGTACTACTTCCTTAGTGGTTATACGGCTAAAGTAGCTGGAACAGAAAGAGGTATTACTGAGCCGGTTGCTACATTCTCTGCATGTTTCGGTGAAGCCTTCTTACCATTGCACCCAACAGTCTATGCTAAACTTCTTGGAGAAAAGATAGATGAGCATGGTGTAAATGTATACTTAGTTAACACTGGCTGGACAGGTGGTCCTTACGGTACAGGTAAACGTATGAGTATTAAAAACACTAGAGCATGTATTGATGGTATTTTGAGCGGTGCTATCTTAGATACAGAATTTGAAACACTTGATATATTTAATCTTTCTATCCCTAAGACTTTGGAAGGTGTAGATACTGCTGTACTTAATCCAAGAAACACATGGGAAGATAAAGCTGAGTATGATGCAATGTTATCGAAGCTTGCCGGTATGTTCCAGGAAAACTTCCACCGTTATGACGGTAATGGTGGAGAGTTTGACTTTGCCTCTGCAGGTCCTCAACTTTAAAACTTCATACCCCACACATTTTGTGTGGGGTAACCTCTTAATACAAATTTAAAGAACCAAATTTTTTAATTTCATCTTTCCTTTTCATTAATACTTTCCATTACACTTTCAGAAAACATATAGTCTGTCTCTTTACCGTATGTATGGCATTTTATACAGGATTTTATTTTCCCTTGATGCCATCCTTCCATTCCTGTTTCATCATAGACTCCATACCACCAATCACTATTGTCTGTATCATAGCCTTTTTCCATTTTTATCATAATGGTAAGTTTAGATGTTTCTGAGCGCTTTGGATCAGGATAAAGTGGTTTCACTACAATTGAACCTACTGGAAATAAATGCCACTTTTGAATATAAGCCTTTTTAGCAAGTGTATTGATATAGATATCAAACCATGCCCGGTGTGAATCGGACTTTAGTGCTTCGGTATTAAGTTTATGCAGGCTTTTCCAACGTGGAAAGGTAAATTGGTTTTTGATTACTCCCTTATTATTTGTGTTAGAGGCAAACAGATCGGGTATAAATATCATACTAAGTACAAGAGATAAAAGTATCAATCTGGGTATCATAATACTAGTTAAAATTGATTTCTTCATAATCTTTCCTTTCGTACTAAATTTTTAGAAGTCATTCCATTTTGTGGCAATAATTATACTAGAGCTGTGTGTAAAATATGTGTAAAATTCATATACATTTGGCATATTATTCATTAGAGTCATACCTTCTAGAATCTTAATGAGAAGAATAGAAAAATGTTTATTAATAGACTATATCTTTGCATTGATTTAAATAAGATATAGTATAGAACTTATTCATTTTAATAGGTAGGTATACATACTTAAAATAAAAAAATACACGAGATCATATTTTCATTCTTATATAATTCTAAGTTATTTATAATACAATATAAAGAAATATATTAAAGGAAATAATATGGATGTAAATAAATTCAGAGCAATATGTAGACCGATTAGAATTATAGTTGGATTGGCACTTATTGCATATGGTGTATACTCAGGAATTCAATGGTTCTATCTTGGGTTTATACCACTTATTGCAGGACTTGTAAACTTTTGTCCAGCATGTATCATCACTAAAAAGTGTGATACACCATCAAAATAAAACAAATGAGGTAAATCCTCATTTGTTTTACTCTTTATTTTAATTCTATTACGTTCGTACACTTTTATTAATTAAACCATTCTACTTATTTAATAAAGTATAATTTCACAATACAACGCTTCAAAGGTACAGGCTATGGATAAACTCACACAATATTTAAATGATCATCCTCATGATGAACTTCACCCCTCAGATATAGCCAATCTACTTAAAGGTTTAGATGAAAAAAGTTTTAATGAAGCAGTACAAGCTATACCTAAAGAGCTTATAGCTGATGTTGCATTGGAACTTCCGGATAGATATTTTGAAGATATTGTTGAATCATTTACCACAAAAGAACTTGCAGATTCAGTTTCAGAATTGGAAAGTGATGATCAAACAGACTTTATGCAAGAGCTTGAAGAAGTTGATGAAGGCATAGCTAAAGCTGTATTTAATCAGTTAGATGAAGAGGATCAAGCAGATATTTTAAAGCTTAAGCAGTATGATGAAGATGAAGCGGGTGCGTATATGCAAGTAGAAGTATACACGGCTAATTTACAACATACAGTACATGATGTAATTAGAGAATTTGCTCGCCTAAGAAGAAAAGATGAACTTGAAAATGTAAATTATCTTTTTGTTACAGATGAAGAAAAGAATTTATGCTATGGTGTGGGTTTAGACCATCTTCTTGTTTTTAATTTTAATACAACACTTCAAGAAAATATTGAAGAAAACCCTGAAAAGTATAAGCCTGTTGTTGGACATGATCATGATGATATTGCTGATATTGTACAGAAGTTTCAAGAGTATGATCTATCGTCAATGCCTATCATAGATGATAATGGTGTACTGCTTGGGCGTATTACTTCAGATGACATCTATGACATCATCAATGAACAGGCAACAGATCAGATGTACCACTTGGCTGGTGTAAATGATGATGCAGAAGAAGATGAAGATATTTTTAAAGCAGGTAAAGCACGTGCAGTATGGCTGGGCGTAAATCTGATCACGGCAATTATCGCTTCTTTGGTCATAGGCCTTTTTGCAGATACACTTCAAAGTGTTGTTGCTTTGGCCATATTGATGCCCATCGTGGCTTCAATGGGTGGTAATGCGGGGACACAAAGTCTTACGGTTGTTGTACGTCAACTCGCGCTTGGTGATATTGCCAAACATGATGCATTTCGTACCATAAAAAAAGAAGTCATACTCTCACTTGTAAATGGTTTTATTTTTGCTATAATCATGGGTATAATAGCCTCAATGTGGTTTGATAAAGGGATGCTAGGCATTGTGATTGCACTCTCTATGATCATTAATTTATTGAGTGCAGGTTTCTTTGGTGCTATGGTGCCATTGCTACTCAAAAAAATGGAAGTTGATCCAGCCATTGGAAGTACAGTAGTACTTACAACGGTCACGGATGTCGTGGGTTTCTTTTCTTTCTTAGGTCTAGCGACCTTGATATTATTATAAAGGTAAAATTACTTAAATGGATTTGTTAATTCTTTATTTCTCGTTGGCTGTGGTGATATCGTTCATCTGTTCTATTTTAGAATCTGTTTTACTCTCTTCAAACATGGCGTACATCTCAGTACTTGAAAAAGAACGCCCGATGGCAGGAAAACTTTTAAGATCGCATAAAACTAATATTAACAAATCTTTATCTTCTATTTTAATTCTGAATACGATTGCCAATACTTTAGGTGCAGCTGCTGTAGGTGCACAAGCAGAAAGTATTTACGGTGTGAGCGCGGTATTTTATGTGTCTATTATTCTAACATTTGCTATTCTTTTTTTATCTGAGATTATTCCTAAAACCATAGGTGCAGTGTATTGGAAATCTCTAGCGCCTGTAGCTACATATGTGATTCATTTTTTCATTTGGATTACATATCCTATTATCATTTTAACACTCTTTGTAACTAATCGTATAAGTAAAGGTGTTGACACAATGAGTTTGACTAAAGAAGAACTCATTCAAAGTACATTACATAGTGAAGACGATGGAGTACTTAAGGAGCAAGAGTCTGATGTTATCGAAAATATTCTTCTTCTTGATAAGATAAAAATTAAAGAGATATTAACACCTAGAACTGTTGTGTTTGCTTTAGATGGAAGTAGAAAAATTAAAGATATTGTTGAAAGTGAACCAGCGATATTTAAATTCTCGAGAGTACCTGTTTATGATGGAAGTATTGAAAATATCACAGGTATGGTAATGACTAAAAAGATCTTTAAACAAGGGCTTAAAGATGACAATGTAGCGTTAAATTCGATAAAAAAAGATATTTTCAAGATTTCTGAAAATTTACCTGTATCTAAAGCACTTGATCTATTTATTAAGAAAAAAGAGCATATGTTTTTAGTTCTTGATAGCTATGATCAGACAGAGGGTATTGTGACACTTGAAGATTGTGTTGAGACTATATTGGGTGTTGAAATTGTCGATGAGAGTGACAGTGATGCCGATATGAGAGAGGTTGCAAAACAGAAAATGCGTTTGCAGCGCAGGTTAGACAGTGCTATTGATACAAAAGACATATCTTGAGCAAATCTCCATATATTACGTTAACGCTTGGTTTCCCTCAACGGAAGGCTCACTCAAAAAATTGCTTTTTAAGAATACATAAGGTTTTAATAATATGTCATTAGCTACACTTGGATTATCTCCGGAAATTTTAAAAGCACTGAGTGACAAAGGCTATGAGTCCGCTACACCTATACAAAAAGCACTGATCCCAGTGATGTTCTCTCACCGTGACATCATGGCAGGGGCACAGACAGGAACAGGAAAGACGGCAGGCTTTTCTCTACCTATACTCCAAGATCTTAGCAAAAGCTTTGTTGAGGGGAAGCATTACCCTAAAGCAGTTATTTTGGTACCTACACGTGAACTGGCAAAGCAGGTACACGCAAGTATAGAAGCGTATGGAAAATA
>NZ_JBFENQ010000059.1:0-10152 GCF_041551015.1 Sulfurovum sp.
TGAAGCACATCCCACATAGGTTCTGTAGACCATATACTCTTTGAGTATCTCTGCATCACCTGCAATGAAGCCCGAACGAAGTCCTGGCGCAGATGAACGTTTAGAGATAGAGTTGATCACCAACACATTTTTAAAGCTTTCGTTGCCTACTTCTCTACTAGCATTGAGTAGTGACGGCAGAGGCTCATTCAAATAAAGATCAACATAACACTCATCATTTAAAAGAACAAAGTCATGTTTCAGTGCCAACTGAACCCAACGTTTTAGATCTTTCATTTGCATCACTGATGATGTAGGATTATTAGGTGAATTGAGTATCACAAAATCCGCTCTACTCAGTGCTTCTTCATCTACTTCTGGTTGAAAATGATTGTTTTCATTCAGGTTCAGATAGATTACTTCAGCTCTACATGCTTTGGCTGCACCTTCATAGATCTGGTAAAAAGGATTAGGAAAAACCATTACAGGGTCTTTCACATCATGCAGTAAAAACTGAGGAAAGTTAAAAAGTACTTCTCTCGTTCCAAAAGTAGGAATGATTTGTGTATCATCAAGCGTTAAAGCAAAACGATTTTTGTTATACGTCAAAATCCCTTCTCTCAGTTCTTCTTCACCAGCAGTTTTAGGATACTTGTTGAGCAGTGAAGATGCTTCCTTGAGTGCATCAAGTATAAATGCCGGTGTCTCAAACTGAGGCTCACCGATCGTCAAACTAAGTGGAGTATAATCACTGCTAGGTGTCACATTGTCAAGTAGTTGATTGAGTTTCTCAAAAGGGTAGGTTTCGAAGTTCATTGTTGCCCTAAATTTTTAAAAGATTATAGCGTATTTGGGGTAAACTATAACTTTACAACAAATGCTCCATCATTGATATGATTACGTACTTTTTTTAGGGCTTTTCTTGCATCTTCTTCATCCTTATAAGCGCCGATAAGTACTTTATAGTTGTCAATATGACGTACAGTATATCGTAACCCTAAAGCTTTTATCTTCGATAAATACGCTTTATTTGGCATAGCAGAAAAAGAGCCCGCCTGCACATAATACTTGGCAGGATTCTTTTTTGACACATGTTTTACCGTGAGTGGTACTTTTGTTTTGACATTCGTAAATAACTTTTCTGATATAGCTTTTTTCTCTGATGCAACCTTTTTTTTCGTAACGCTTTCAGAAGAAGATTTCAAACCAGGTTTAACCTTGCTTTTTACCAACCATTCCATGATCTCATCTTGTAATTTTGCGCCACGGTATTTTGCCTTTGGACTGTTGATCATAATGACAACTGTATAAAATTTTCCTGCTCTATTTTTAACATATCCGCCTATATTTTTCACTTGTCTCAAGGTACCGGTTTTCATCCATGCACGTTTATTTACAACCGTGTTTCTAAAACGTTTTTTGATGGTGCCATCCACCCCCGCTATAGAGAGTGTCTCCATCCATCTACTCCCATAACGGTCATACGCATCGTCATACATATCAGCCAAAAGTTTTGCATTCATTTTTGAAGTACGTGAAAGCCCACTTCCATTATCTATCTTCAATTTTCCTTCACCCAAAGCACCTCTTGAATCCAAGATATATTTGACCGCATCTCTTCCTTTCTTCATTGTGGCGGGGGCACCATAGAGTTTTGCACCCAAAAGAAGCAACAAATGTCTTGCATAGAGGTTATTACTCTCTTTAGCTGTTTCAGAAATAATCTCTTCCAAAGAATCAGAGTAATGGGTAAAAAGTTCCCTTGCCTCCTTAGGTATCTTACGTAATTTCAAGCCTCCTCTTACAGATATCCCCTCTTGTATCAATCGATCTTTCAATGCATAATAGAATGACTTATAAGGTTTGGTGATGACTTGACAAATATTCCGTTTTCCACATCGTTTGGAAATCTTCCCTTGAAGAAACACGGTAGGGACTACTTCGCTCTTGTCAATTTTCACCCTTGGCCATGAGTATCTTCCTGTACAGGGTTTATTGACATGTTCTAATTGATCGACAACTTTGTAACTTTCATCCGCATGCTTTTTATGTACTTTATTTTCCTTGGGTATCACACAGACAGTCACCACACGTTCATTGAACATCATGGCATCAGGCATAGCATTATATGCACTATAAAGATTTTCATCAAAACCTGAACTGTCTTTATTACCTACTTCAAAATAGCTTCGGTCTATAACAATATCACCTCTTATTTCACGTATGCCCTCTTCACGAATCTCAGATGTGATCTTTTCAAGATCCTCAGCATTTAATGTCGGATCACCAAATCCTTTAATAAGCAGATCACCTTGAAGTACACCATTTTGTAATGTTCCTGTGGTATAAAATTTTGTAGGCCAACGGTAGTCAAACCCCAATTTCAGTACCGATGCATAGGTTGTGAGAACCTTGATAACAGATGCAGGGATCCGAGTCTTATGTTCGTTAAGTAAAGCGACAACTTTTCCACCTTTTCCTGCTTCTTTAATATAGATACTGATATCTTTTTCTGCGATACCTGATTTACGTATCTCTTCATTGATGGCCTGGGGCAATGCATATAGCCAGATAGAGAGGATAAAATAGATAAATAGACTTCTCAAAATTCTGCCTTATATGCACGAAGAAGTCGCTGCATCGCTTCTTTGAGTACTTCTTTGGATGTTCCTATATTCAGTCGCATAAACCCTTCACCGGCATCACCAAAGCTCTTTCCGTCATTCAGTCCAAGTTTGGCTTTATGTACGAAAAAATCCACCAGTTTATCATGAGACAGACCCAACCCTTTACAGTCAAGCCACATTAAAAAAGTCGCTTCCGTTGGAACTGCCTGTATAGGTATCTGATGCTCCTGCATAAAAGTTTTCACATAGGTGATGTTTGAGAGTAAATGCTCTTTGAGTTTTTCCAGCCATGGAGTCCCTTCATTATATGCACTCATCAATGCTTCTATCCCAAAAGGGTTCCCATTGGTAATACCTGACCTATCCTGTTCAACTCTATAGGCTTGACGCAATTTTGTATCAGGTATGATCGCATAAGAGGTATTCAGACCTGCAACGTTAAATGTCTTGGATGGGGCATTTAAGATGACACAGTGATGCATCATCTTTTCAAAACTGCCTACACTGTAATGCACCTTTTCATAGACAATATCTGCATGTATTTCATCAGAGATGATCAGTACATCATTGTCTATACAGATATCGATAATTTTCTCTAACTCTTCTTTAGACCATACACGTCCTGTTGGGTTATGTGGTGAGCAAAGCAAAAAGAGTTTGGCTTCTTTTACTTTACGCTCAAAGTCTTCAAAATCTATATGATAATTGCTATTTTCATATACCAATGTATTGTCAAGCACTCTTCTCTTTTTATGTTTTATGGAGCTTACAAATGGTGGATAAATAGGTGTTTGCACTATGATACCATCACCTTCCTGACTGTACGCAGAAATAATAAAATTCAAAGAAGGCACTACACCATAGCAAGGAACGATCCACTCTTTTTCTATCTGCCAGGAAAAACGGTTTTGCATCCAATTCTGAATCGATTCATAGTACTTATCAGGATAAATAGTATAGCCATACAAAGGATGAGAAGCTCTTTTCATCATCGCTTCCTGAACACAGACAGGAGAAGCTATATCCATGTCTGCTACCCACAAAGGAAGAAGCTCATCTGTTCCGAATTTCTTCTTGGCTTCATCCCACTTTACGGTATGTGTACCTTGACGGCTTACTGATTCAAACATCTCTACCTCTTTTGCCAGATCGTCATCTGTGCTATAGTATACTGGTGTTTACGTTCAGTCTCTTGTATGACAAAAGGGATATCTTGGGCATCGATGAGTTCAAAGTCTTTGCCTAGTATCTCTTTAAGCCCCTCAAGTGTTGTGACATTTTCACCGTCTCTTTTATATCCGCCTATCCATTTCTCTTTAGGGGTAGACTCTTCCTGCCAAGTATATGGAGAAGTTAAAATGAGCATACCTCCATCATTCAGACGTGAAGCCAATGAATCCAAAAACTTTTTAGGATCATAAAGTCTGTCTATGAGATTTCCAGCAAAAACAAGGTCAAAATCTTTGTAAATAGGTTTTAAATTACAGGCATCTGCTTGCCAGAATGTGACTTTGTTTCGTTCTTCTTCCAAGTCAAAGTCTGAAAGTTTCACTTCATAAAAATTTTCAAGTTCACCCTCAGTTGGCATTGTATAACGCAGTACACCATTTTCTTTCAGGTTTTGCGCTTCTTGTATGAAACGTGCAGAAAAATCTACCCCTATGACTTCATCAAAGCCACGTGCCAATTCAAATGAACTTCGCCCTATGGCACAACCTATGTCAAATGCTTTTCTCTTAGGTTTATCTTTCATATATACTAAAGCGACCTGTGCACAAGCTGCTGGATAATTTTCTACACCCAAAACATTTTCACCCCAACCAAAATGACAATACTGGGAAATAAGAGTGTCCGTATTGTAGATATTTGTAGTTACTCTCTCTTCATACTCACTCTGCACATACCTAAATCCTGCATGCTGATAAAAATGCCGTCTAAAACCATAACGGCTCTTTTGTGTAGCAAGATTTCCACAACTGATCCATGAACCTCCATTAATGATATCGTGTTTACCATCGAAGGTTGGAACAGAGAAATCATCATATATTGGGTGAACTTTAAAACCTTCAAAAGGATAGATAGGCGTACGTGACCACTGCCACACATTCCCTATAACATCGTAAAAATCACCATGCTTATAAGTATCTACAGGGACACATGAGGCAAAACCCTCAAGATTGATATTGGCGATCGTTTCACCTTTGGCAGTCCATTCCAGATAGGAAAGCACTTTACTCTCATCACGTAATCGTATGTATTCATCTTCAGTAGGTAAAGTAATATTCATACCCTCTTTTTGACTCTTCCACTTGCAAAATGCTGCTGCTTCCAAGAGATTTACCTCTACCGGCCAGTTCATCGGAAGGTCAATTTCTCTGCTTAAAGTGCGAAGTCTGTAGCCTGATTCTGCTTTATGCCAGAACATAGGATGTTCTGCATGCGTATAAGCTTTCCATGCCTTTCCTTCTTCACACCAGAATGTATCATTACTGTACCCCGCATCTTCTACAAAATCTAAGAATTCAGCATTTGAAGTAAGGTATTTTGCAGCTTTAAATGCTGGGATGAGTACCTGATGATCTCCATACTCATTGTCCCATCCAAAAAGTCTTGCATCTTTATTTTTCCCTAGGATCACTGTACCTGCACTTACATCAAGCAGTCTGTTTTTGGGTGCATCTGCATAACTTTCACACTCTTTCCATCCTCTGTTTTCCTGTACAGATTCAAATGGGAGTTGACGTATCAGTACTGAAGAAGTTTCAAGATGAATATTTTCATGTTCAATACCCATCAAAAAAACCCACCAAGGTGAATCATCAGTAATAGGGAGTTCTAAAGGAAGGGTATCTATAAGAGTAGAAACAGTTTTATATACTTCGTCACGATAAGCTTGGGTTTCAGCCAAAGTTGGCCAGTCATAATGTGCTTCATTCAGATCATCCCAACTCATCTCATCTACACCTACAGCAAAAATAGACTCTAGTCTAGAATCTATACGTTCATCGATGATCGTAGCAAGTTTTAATTTATTAATAAAAAATGTGGCAGTATGCCCGTAGTAAAAAATGATAGGGTGACGAAGAGGGTCTGCCTTTTGAAAGTAAGCACTTTCATCTACAACAATATCAAAGAGAGACTCATACCGTTTATAACAGAATTGAAAATAGCGTTTAATCTCTTTTCGTTTCTGTTCAGAATTTGTCCCATGAAGCGTAGGCATACTTGACACGTCTCATTCCTTCGAATTAATATACATGTAAGATATCTAACTACGCTTAAAAATCTGCCTTTTCTTTTGCACTCTCTATCATAGAGATGAAAATAGTATAAAGGTTCGCAACCACAGCACCAATTACCAATCCTGTTGCTAAAGGATCATTCCCGTAAAACTGCAAAGCAAAAAATGCCGGCAATAGGTGTAAGTCTGCAACCAATGAACCTGCTAAAAGTTCTGCTGAAAGCAAGTTTCTTACCCCTATCTTTAATAGTGTAGAAATCACATTCACAGACCCTGCTATAAACAGTGCTACCACAGAATGATCATACAAAAATGCCGCTGATGTCGTAAGTGACATCAACGTAAAAAACATATAAAAAACTTTACCCCAATTCATTCAAACTCCTTAAACTTTAACTATAGTGTACCATTTTCATACATAGCACGCATTTTTTCTTTCTCTTTCTCTCTTTTGAGTTTAGCTGCTTCTTTTTCTCTAAAGCCGCCTACTGAGAAACCAAGCCACATCAAAATAGGTGATGCTACAAAGATAGAAGAGTATGTACCCACTATAACACCCACAAGTAATGTGAAACTAAACCCGTTAATGATCTCTCCACCAAATAGGTAGAGTGTAAGCACAACAAAGAATGTTGTAAGTGATGTCAACGTAGTACGTGAAAGTGTACGTGTCACAGACTCATCGATAATAGTACCAAGATCCGGATCTTTAATCGTTCTGATACCCTCACGTATACGGTCAAATACAATGATCGTATCGTTCAATGAATACCCAAGAATGGTCAATAGTGCTGCCAAGATGTCGAGGTTTACCTCAACATTAAACAATACGATCATCCCCATAGCAATGGTCACATCGTGCATGAGCGCCATCACAGAAGCGACAGCAAAACGCCATTCAAATCTGAAGGAAACATAAATAAGAATACCGATGATAGCCAGCACCATAGCCATAAGTCCTTTTTCACGCAACTCAGATCCTACTTTAGCACCAACCATATCAACACGTCTTACTTCAAAGTTTCCTGTATCTTGAAGCAGTGTTCTCATTTTGTCACCGACATCTTCACCCAAGGTTTTTGAACTTGTTTTAGTACGGATAACCACTTCATCTTCACCACCAAAGAAAGTTACTGTTGCACCTTCATAAGATGTGTCAGAATCTATTGCTTTTCTTACTTTCTCTATGGGTGCTTTACCTTCGTATTGTACCTGGATCAGTGTACCACCGGCAAAGTCTATACCGTAGTTAAATCCTTTACCGATGATCAAGCCTAAAGCAATTATCAGGACGGCTACAGAGAGTACACCAAAACGTTTACTCTTACTCATCAACGAGAGAGGTTTTTTATATTTAAAAACTTCCATTATTTTGCTCCCTCTGTCTTAATACCAAACCAAAAGGCCAGTCTTTTTTTATCTATATTTGGCAATAACCATTGGTAGATACCATGTGTCCCCACAATAGCCGTAAGCATAGATGCCATAATACCGATACTCATCGTAAGTGCAAACCCTTTAATGGCTCCGGTACCATACACATACAGTACTGTTGCTGCGATCAATGTTGTCACGTTAGCATCCCAAATGGCGGTAAAAGCATTACTGTACCCATCTTCTATCGATTTACCAACAGATTTACCTGCATAGAGTAGCTCTCTGATACGCTCAGAGATAATGACATTCGCATCAACTGCCATACCGACAGTAAGAACGATACCTGCCATACCAGGCAGCGTAAGTGTCGCACCAAAAAGTGACATAATAGCGAGTATCAAGAAAAGGTTTCCTATCAGTGCGACATTTGCAACAATACCTGCCATACCATAGTAAACAACCATAAAGAATACAACCAAGATAAATCCTAACGCCAAAGCCATAGAACTTGCCTTAATACTGTCTGCCCCCAAACTTGGTCCCACCGAACGTTTTTCCATCACATAGACAGGTGCAAGTAACGCTCCGGAACGAAGGGCAATAGCAAGGTCATGCGCTTCTGAAAGTTCAAATCTTCCAGAGATCTGCACACGTCCGCCACCGATACGCTCATTAATATTTGGTGCAGAATAGACTTTATTATCTAAAACAACTGCCATACGCTTTCCTACACTGACGCCTGTAAAATCACCGAATATTTTGGCACCCTGCCCGTTCAGGGTAAAGTTGATCACAGGTTGATTACTCTCATCAAAACCTACTTTAGCATCTGTCAGCATAGAACCATCAAGCACAGGAATTGCACGAAGCAGATACTTTTCTCCCGTGTTTACATCTGGAAGTATCACATCACCATAACTTTTTGCTTCATCCACACTCATCGTGTTTACTCTTGTGTTTCTGTCTTCATCTACAGCCATAAGCTGTAAATGTGCTGCACGTGCGATAAGTTCACGGATACGCTGTTCATCTTCCTGCGTTTTAATACCTGGTACTTCTACAAGGATCTTATCTTCACCCTGTTTTGCTACCGTTGGTTCTGCAAGACCAAACTCATTGAGTCTGTTTCTGATAGTATCAACTGCTTGTTGAATAGCATTTTGTTTCGTACGCTCCACTTCAGCTTCCGTCATCTCCAATGAAAACTTCAATCCATTATCAATAACGACTGTACCTTCCAACTCTTTTTTGAGAAGTGTTTTGGCTTTGACAATATCATCACTATCAAGAAGGTCAAAAGTAACCTTCTCGCCATCCACCATACGAAGTTCATCAAAAATGATCTCTTCATCATCAAAGATATACTTCACAGATGCTGCCATAGACTTAATACGTGATTCAATGGCAATTTCACTTTTGATCCCAAGAAGCATATGCAAACCACCTTGAAGGTCAAGCCCTAAAGTGATCTTCTTGCCACTTTCACTTTGTGTCAAAGAGGGAATAGAAAATACCACACCAAAAATAAGTGCGAAAGCAAAAAGGATTACCCTAAAATTAAGCGTCTTCACCCAGCTCAACCTTTTTTGCAACATATGCTCTATCTAGTTTCACTATAGTGTCATCATTTAGTTTGATTTTGATAAAATCTTCTTCAGTTTTAACAATTACAGCCATAAGACCACCTGTTGTGATGATATTATCACCTTTACTTAGGCTTTCAAGCATTGCCTTGTGTGCTTTTTGGTGTTTTTGTTGTGGTCTGATAATCAAAAAATAGAAAATCGCAAATAAGATGATGAGTGGCAAAAATGAACCGATCGCGCTACCTTGTTGTTCCATTAGGAATCCTTTATGAATAAAATTAGACAATATTTTAGCACCTTTGAACTAACAAGAGCCTTGCTAATAGCACTTTTAAGTTCTGCATTCATTTACCTTAATTACTGGGGCTTTTCACATCCTCTGACGAACACCATTCTAGGAGTCACAACACTCTATCTCTTGCTGAGAGAAGAGAAAAAAGTTTGGTTCCTCTCTGGGGCATTTATAGGTTTTTTTTGGTTTTGGTGGATTGCATTAAGCCTTCAACATTACGGTATGGTTTGGGCAGTACCCATAGAGATAATTATCATTATGTTAACTTACGGAACACTCTTTTGGCTCCTTGTATGGGTTAGCCAAAAGATCACTTCATTTTTGCCAACTTCTAACACTTTAATTCCTTTGGTCTTCAAGGCTCTTAGTCTCCTGCTCTTGAGCTATATCCACCCTTTCTCTTTTAACTGGCTAAAACCTGAACTCATGTTTGTAGAGAGTTACCTAGGCATAGAAAAATGGCAGTTTACCATCATTTTAGGTGCTATTGTTTTGACTATTTGGAAGCAGCAGGTCATCTATCTTTTACTCATCATATTTGCCTATGAGTCAAACCTTTCGGCACCTATCAAAGCAGAAGAGAAGATCACGCTCATTACTACCCATACATCCGTCCAGGACAAATGGAACGAAACACTTCACCCCAAGCAGTTTGAAAATGTTTTCAAGCAGATCGATCAAGCCATCGAAGATAAAAAAAATCTTATCATACTCCCTGAATCTGTCTTTCCTATCTTTCTCAATCGTTCAAAATTTCTGGACAAACTGCAAGAAAAGGCCAAACATATATCTATCGTCACCGGAGGGCTCTTCTGGGATGGAAAAACACCAAGGAACTCAACCTATATTTTTACAGACAACAAGATCTCTGTAGCAAATAAAGTCCTACTTGTTCCCTTCGGAGAAAGCAATCCCCTACCAGATTTTTTAAGTAACTGGGTCAACAAAGTATTTTATGATGGTGCGGTAGATTATGTGGCAAGTGAACATGTCGTAGACTACGACATAGGCGGGAAAAGCTATAGAAATGCCATCTGTTTTGAAGCTACA
>NZ_JBFENQ010000060.1:0-10067 GCF_041551015.1 Sulfurovum sp.
GTAAGCATCAATTGCTTTGATCTGAGAGAATGCATCTTCATATTTTGAGAGGGGAGTGAGTCTATAGTCAAGACTTTTGTTTAGACGATACTCCTTGTTGTAGAGAGATATCTCTCCGGAGTCACTTCTGATGGTTGTGTTGATCATATGGCTTATCATTCCGTCATAAAGCCCTTGCAGTCCAAGCAGACCGCTGAGACATAATGCAATCATCATGATTACCATTGACGAACGTGTTTTACGTCTCCAAATACTAAGCCATGCAAGGTATTGGGCTATCTTATACATATCTCATTGCCTCCATAGCTGTAAGCTTGTTTATCTTGGAAATTGGATAGATAATAGCTGCCAGATTGAGTATAAAGATCGTCAGGGCATTCCATGCTATAGTAAAAAGGTCAAAGTTCATAGGTATCTCGTCACTAACAACACCATACTCTTTGTAAGTCTCAGCTATACCGGATATTACGATAGGATGCAGTTCATAATAGTAGGCAATAGAAGAACCAATGATCGTACCAACTACTATACTGATAGTTGCAAGAAGCAGTATTTCAACAAAAAGCATCCCAAAGATATCTTTTGAAGTGAGTCCTAAGGCTCGTAAGAGTCCTATCTCTCTTGCTCTGGTATAGATGTTGACATAGGAAAATATCATGATCACAAAAAAGATCACTAGAAAAAAGATGGATATGGAGATATAGTTAAATATGGAGTCAACCAGCATGGCCTGTACTAATGCAGAGAGAAGTATTTTCCAGTTGATTGCTTCAACCTCTGAAGGAAGTAAAGCCTGTAGGTCTGTGGTCATTTTATCTATATTGTCATTGTCATGAAAGTAAAGCATAAAATAACTGGCCATATTATCACTCAACATGATAGTATCCAAATAGGATTTATTGACAAAGGCCGATTGAGAGTCAAATTCAAAAAGACCGGTTTTGAAGATTCCTTTAACGGTGAAAAGGTCAGCAGCAATAGAGTAATCGATTGAAGAACCAACCATAGCTATTTGACTGCCTATATCCACCTTAATACGTTCGGCTAATTCAGATCCAATATAAATGGCATTGGTATCATTATCACTAAGATACTCACCTTTTATGAGTGATTCATGCAGCTTACTCAAGACTTTTTCACGTGAAGGTACAATGCCTGCAATTAAGCTTCCTACAGCTTTTTTATCACCCGAGAGAAGTGCATACGTCTCAAACCTCGGGCTATAGGTTTTGATGGAAGAATCATTTTTAAGTATAGCATCAATGCTGTTGGTATCTTCTATAAGATTATCATAGCCACCTTCATCTCTATATCCATTAAGATTTACATGCACATACCCTGTATATATCTCCACAGAACTTTTGATAAACTGATGATGAGAACCATCCATAAATGCAACATAGACAATGAAAAAGATAGTAGTAAACGTACTCAAAAGTAGGGTGATGATACTTCTACCTTTAGATTTTACAAGATTTCTAAATGCAAGTGAAAAAAGCATCGGCTTACCTTGAATAACGTTTTAAAGCTTGTTTTGTAAAGTAAGAAGGGTCAATTTTTGTATCAAAGTTCACCTTGTCAAAGATGATCTTTGTACTATTTTTCTTTTTACTTGCATCAAGAGGTTTTAGTTCCATAACCATAGGTATCCTGTGTGTTCCATGCTGTTCTATCTTGGAAAAAGTCATAACTCTGACTTTTTTCATCATATCATCATAAAAAGTTTCTTTTACAGGTACAGCATTTTTAAGATCAACATCAATGATGATCTTCCCCCAAACCACGGCAGCATCTTCTTTTGGGATCAGTTCTAAAGTAGCAGAGTTGGTACTTTTTGAAAGAAGTTTAGCGTTATAGTCTTCCTCTAATGAACTCTCTTTAACCATATCATCATTGGTAAAGTCACTTCCCATCCAGCTTTGGAGCATCATAGATGGCGGTATTTTGATGGTACGTTCTATTTTGGGTATATACTGCCACATTTGATTGTCTATCTTTAAAAAAGTGATGCCTTTGTCTTTTTTAGGATAGAGTATTTTAATGAAACTCTTATCATTCCCTTCAGACCAGCTTTCTATCTTCACAGTACGTTTACCACGTTTAGAGGTGACAATCATACTCATAGTTGAGTACATGTAGTCACCACGAAGGTTCTTTTCAAGTTTTTTGATAATGGCTTGGGCTTCGTTAGCTTGTAAGGAGAAAGTGATAAAAAGTAGAGAGAGAATCCATTTCATAAATATCCTTTTTTCAATTATAGCAAAATAGTTATAATCCTTATTTTACCTTCTCAACTCTCTTTGCATACAACAAAAACAATATCCCAACAAACACTATAAACGCTGTCACATAAAGCGTAGAGTTATAGTTTCCAAAGTGCTCAATCAAAGCAACACTGTAAAGTGGAGCACCTACTTGTCCTATGCCATATGCTGCTGTCATGGCTCCCATGAGAACCACGGGGTTTTTCCCCGCAAGTTGACCACCTAGATTGAGAAAGAGTGCTACAAGTCCTATGAATGTACTCCCATATAAAGCACCACTGAGTAAGTTCAAATAGATATTTGTGCTCAATGTGGGTATGAGTATACCTACAATCTGTAGAGCCATAGCTATAATGATGACATTGACACTTCCATAGTTGTGAGCGAGTCTCATCCAGAGTATGGAAGAGGGTATACCTGCAATACCTACGATGAGCCAACCTAGATTTCCATAACCCTCTAAGCCCTCAAGAGAGTTGATGATATCCGGTAAAAAAGTCCCTTGCACTACAAAACCGACACCTTCAGTAAAATAGGCCAAGATTAGAAGAATGACATAGGTAGAAAATATCGATTTTGAAAGTGTATGTTTTACAGCTTCTTTTTTGATCACGTTATCAAAAGATAAAATGTAAAGAGAGTAAAAAGAAACGATAAAAGCAAACAGTGATAAAGCAAGCCAAGCATCAGACCATGTGCCATTTTTTAAAACATATTGGCTAATAAGCTCAGATATGACTATGGAAAAACCAATACCGCTGAAGTGTATGCCCATAGCCTTTGTTTTATTCTCAAAGTTCAGTTTGACCATTACTATAGAAGCACCCACTATAAGTACCATAGCCGAGCCAAATCCGGCGATAATCCTTGAGACTAACCATAGCGTTTCATTGGTCGTTGTAGCAAGCACAAGTGACATAAAAATGCTTAGAATCATACCGATCCTAAAATACTTTACTTTGGTGTTGATGTCTTTGATAAATATAGAAAAAACAGCACCCGCCAAATACCCGGCAAAATTAAATGATGCCAATACACCGGCATAGGTAAGCGATAAAAAGTCTTCAAGCATATAGGGAAGAAGTGAAGTAAAAGCAAACCTTGCCACACCTACACCAACTATTATGGCCAGTATACCAGCGAGGAGTATGGCAGTATTATTGTTTTTATCAAGCAGGTTCTTTAGCATGTATGTCTTTTTCGGCAGGAGTAGTATCTCCCGCACGGTATGAATTTAGAGATGATCAAATATTTAATAAAAAATTAAAAAGTACGAGATTATCGTACTTTATAGCAGTTAGTAATTTGACAAACAGAGTTGGTTTGTCTTCTGATATTACACTGTTTTAAAGCACCGTTCTTAGCATTTTGGAGACCAACTCTTTCTACCCATCCTGAAGCTCTTTTACTTTTTGCTGTACAATGCCAAACTGTAGCTGATTTTTTTACTTTTTTCTTGATCGGTGTTAATGTAACAGACTGCTTTATATCTTTATTGAGATTCACAGTAACCTCTTTATTGTAGTAGCCTTTTTTTGATATTTTTAAAGTATATGTTCCTTCTTTAAGTCTCATGCCGTCTGAATAAGTATCTTTTATATATTTTATCTGTACATTTGCATTTGCTGGTTTAGGAACGATGGTAAGTGTATATCTGGGAATTGCAGCTTCAATTCTTCTTTTTTCCTCTTCTTGTGCTCTATATTGTTCCCATCTTTCTTGTTTGAGTTTATGTTGTACCAATCCTTCTTCAGCCTGATTTGACATCAGTAAAGCATCACGATAATACTTTCCAGAACTTCCTGCTTTCTCAAGATAAAGATTTATGTATTTGAGTGCTTTGCTATAGTTTTTGAGTGTAAGAGAATTTTTCCCGTATTGAAAATAAAAATCATCGGGTAATACAATATCAAGGTCAATAATTTTTTGAAAATAATCATTTGCAGCTTGATAATTTTGTTTATCGATACTGCTTTTTGCTCCTACTAAATATTTATCAGCCAAAATTTCTTTCGGCAGAGCATGGAGCATGAGTGGTAGTATAATGAGTATACTGATCAATCGTATTTTATTCATTTTATTCCTTTAAAAGTCATTTAATAGTGTTTGGGTTGAAGAAGGGTTATGTTTCTTCTTATCATTTGTATTTACCTGTTGCATACCGAATGTTCCTAACATATCGAGTATCTCCATCGTACCTAATGCTTCTTTAAAGATATTTGGTAGCTGTTTATGATCTTTAACATGATGATACACACCTCCAGATTGAGTAGCTATAGATTGTAATTGTTTGGCTGCTTGAGAGTTTGAATTGACTTCAAGCCCAATAGTTTGATGCCTAAAGATGATACCTTGACTTTTCAAGTTAGCCATGACAGAGCGTATGTTACCACAGTTATCATCACCATCCGCCAATAAGATGATCATTTGGGTTTGTGAAGATGAAGATTTGGATTTGAATAAATAATTGTTTGCTATTTTCAGAGCATTACCTAAAGGTGTTCCCCCACCAGAGGAAAGTGAATTTACGAAATTTGTAAGTTGCTGTCTATCTCTAGTGAAGTCAATACGTTTAGAGATAGGATTACTACAGCTACCAGAGAAAGCCAATATAGATATTTCTACTCCTTTTTTAAGTGATGTATCTATAGTTTCTAAAGCAGCTTGTTTTGCTGATTTAAGTTTTGCCCCTGCCATACTTCCTGAAACATCAATAAGAAGCAATAAACTGGCATTTACAGTACCATTATATGCATATGTAACATTTTGGTTAGCTGGTTTATTTTTTATGAGAGGTGTAGGATTGGAAGTTTGGGTATTTTTGTTTTGTTTTGTTTGGGCTTGTGAAGAAGTATTAAATGTACTCATCATGTTTGGCATAGTAGTAGGCTGTACCGTTTGAGCTATATTTGATGGTGTCTGTTGTTTTGCTTTTACTGTATTATTTTGTTTGACTTTATTGTCTTTTTTCTTTTTAGCGGGTTTTTCTTTTTTAGGTTTAAGTGCATTATTTAAAGCATAAATATTTGAAAATGCAAGGTTCTCAATCTTGTCAAATCTAAAAGACGCTTGTTGCTCTGGTATAGATTTAAAAATATTGATAGCTTCTTTTTTTGAATAGTAATTATTTCCAAAATTATTTTTGAGTATGTATTTGTCCCAAGATGGACTTCCCGGTGTATCAAAACTATAGCCTGTTCCTGATTTTTTCAATGCACCACCTGAAAAACGAAAAGAGCCACGATACTTGTTCAAATGATTTAAATTGATGATAAATTTACTTTTATAATGCAGTGTAACTTTGGCATAAGCTGCTTGTACCTCTTGAGGCATCATAGAAACCAGAGTACTGCCTGACCTTAAATTAATGTAGGGACTAAGTTCCCAATATACAGCATAGATTTCAACAGGTTCGCCCATCATACTGTAGAGTTTGTATTTGACTTTTACTTTATCTACACAGATAGATGAAACGTAAGGGGATTCTTTTTCTGTCAGGGTTTGACAACCGGCATGACCGTAGGACTCTACTTCACCTTTAAAAGTTTTAGCTTGAACAAGAATCGAAAAAGAGAGTATGAATAGTACAAATTTAAAGAGTTTCATTAGCTTGCCTACTTAGTATTATTGTTAGTAGTGATTGAGTAAAATAGTATACTCTATATTTACTGAATATTATAAAAAATATATTTGTAGGGTATCACTATTATGTCTCGTGTGTCTTGACTTTTATTATGCTGTGTGATATTATTAAATAAGTTGAGTCGATAAGTATAAATGTAACTCATAAAGGAGTCAGCATGACATCTAACAAAGATATGAAATATTATACAAAAGAGGAGGGTAAAGACAGGATCATTTGTCTGCTCTGTCGCCACTCCTGTAAACTCAAAGAAGGGCAGGTAGGTATCTGCGGTATCAATAAAAATGTGGATGGGGAGCTCGAAACGCTTGTTTATGGACATCCCGTTGCAGTACATGTGGATCCTGTAGAGAAAAAACCACTCAATCATGTACTGCCAGGCAGTACAGCACTCTCATTTGGAACAGTAGGGTGTAACTTTAAATGTCCATTCTGTCAAAATTGGGATATCTCTCAAGAGAAAAAAGTCAATGAATCTATCAATGTTAGTCCTGAAGAGATGGTCGAGTTAGCACTTTCGCATGGCGCAGAGTCCATTGCGTATACGTATAATGAACCAACCATTTTCTACCCTTATGCCAAAGACATTGGTGTGATCGCCAAAGAAAAAGGACTCAAAAATCTCTTTGTCTCTAATGGTTTTGAATCGCCAGAGGTCATAGAAGATATGGCAAGCTGGGTTGATGCAGCGAACATCGATCTTAAAAGTTGGGATGATGCCTACTATAGAAAGGTGCTCAAAGGCGGACTTGAAGAGGTGAAAGATACGCTTAAGAGAATGATAGATGCTGGTATATGGGTCGAGATCACAACACTTATTATTGAAGGTGAGAATGACAGTGACAAAGATCTTGAAGAGATGGCAGTCTTCATCGCCAGTGATCTTGGTAAACATGTACCATGGCACTTGAGTGCATTTCATCCAGATTACAAGATGCTAGATCACGAGAGAACAAAACTGGAAACATTGATGCGTGCCAAAAAGATAGGAGAAAAAGCAGGGCTTTACTATATCTATCTTGGAAATGTACCTGTCCATGCTGATACACACTGTCCTGACTGTGGAGAATTGGTAATAGACCGTACGGGATATGACGTGACGGTCAATACCTTAGAAAATGGACACTGTCCAAAGTGTCATAGAATGATAGAAGGAGTATGGTCATGAGTACAAGAGATACAGCTGTTGCCGGACAATTTTACCCATCCAGTCCCGATGAGATACACTCAATGCTTGAACATTACAATCAAATAATTGATACACATCTCAAAGACAAGGATAGTGTCTTACATCTTAGGCCAAGAGCAGTCATTGTCCCACATGCAGGGTATGTATATAGTGGTTTTACGGCAAATATAGCCTTAAGATTATTATCTAATTCAGATATTAAACGTGTTGTAGTTATAGGCCCTAGCCACCGTGTGTATCTTAAGGGCACCAGCATCTCACAATTTGATACGTATCATACACCGTTGGGTGCATTATATATCGATAAAACTCTTGTGGTAGACCTTAAAGAAAGATTTGATCTAGACTTCATACCTGAAGCACATCATGAACACAGTACAGAAGTTCAGATACCTTTTGTTAAAACGTACACGCCGGAAGTTTCAGTAGTTGAGTTGGTTTATGGTGATGAATCACCTGAAAAACTTGCAGAAGTGATCGAATATCTTTTTAAAGACCCTGAGACTGCAGTAGTAATCAGTACAGACCTAAGTCACTATTATGATATTAAAAAAGCCAATGCACTTGATAGTATCTGTTTGGATGCGGTGAAGAAACTGAGTACTTCTGAATTACATCAAGGGTGTGAAGCCTGTGGAAAGATCGGTGTGGAAGCGATGCTGATTGCTGCAAAAAAGAAAGGCTTGAAATCCATACTGCTTGATTATCGTACAAGTGCGGATGCCAGTGGCGATGAATCACAGGTCGTAGGGTATATGAGCGCAGCATTTGTGGAGCAGTAGATGAAAAAAATGGATAGACTTGTGGATGATATGATTTCCTCGAATATGCTGAAAAGTCCACTGATCATTGATGCATTTAGAACCATCGACAGAAAATATTTTGTACCTGATGAATATGCAGAAGATGCCTATGTAGATGCGCCGCTACCCATAGGAAATTATCAAACGATATCACAACCCTCTACTGTAGCCTTTATGATGGAACGTCTTGCCCCTCAAGATGGAAACACGGTATTGGACATTGGTTCAGGGTCAGGATGGACCACCGCACTTCTTTGTTATATTGTAGGGGACAAAGGTAGTGTAATCGGAGTTGAAAGAGTTGATACATTGGTGGAACAGGGAAGGGAAAACCTGTCTAAGTTCCGTTTTAATTCGCATTGTCACATAGAAAGAGCAGGAGACAAGCTTGGTCTTCCAGGGAAACAGTTTGACAGGATACTTGTATCTGCATCGGCTGATGAAACACCTGAAGAACTTTTTTTGCAATTGAAAATAGGTGGGATATTGGTTATACCCATAAGAGAGTCTATTTTTAAATTTAAAAAGATCTCAGAAACACAGATCGAAAAAGAGGAATTTTACGGATTTGTTTTTGTGCCGTTAATCTATTGAACTATAGACTCTGAATGTTTAAAATGAAAAATAAAAAAACAGTTTTGGGTTTTAGTTCGTCTGACTTTCCGAAAGTATGTTTGCGTTGTAAGAAGACGAAATAAATACTATTATTTCTAATTAGGAGTTGCAAATGATAAATTTGGCAGGTTGGTCACTAATGAATATCTCTATCGCCTTTCTGTGTGCCACACTTGTCGTTGGATGGTTCGGAATACAGATGACGAAAACAGCGCGTGATCTGGCACACGAGACAGGGATGGGTGAAGTGCTGATGGGAGCGCTGTTCATTGGTGCTTCTACGTCGCTCTCTGGAATCACGACTTCCATTACTGCTGCGATGTCTGGTTACGCAGAGCTGGCTGTCAGCAATAGCCTTGGTGGTATTGCAGCTCAGACAGCTTTTCTTGCTATCGCTGATATTGCCTATAGAAGAGCAAACCTTGAACATGCTGCCGCTTCTGCGGAAAATCTCTTCATGACGACATTACTGATGACTCTATTAAGCATTCACCTAATGGGAATCGCCGTACCTAATCTATCTATCTGGGTTATACATCCTGCCACACTACTTTTAATCGCTGTATATCTCCTTGGTATTCACTTGCTTTCACGCACACATAAGATGCCGATGTGGCTGCCACGAAAAACACATGATACCCCAACAGAGGAACATAAAAGTAGAAAACGGATGTCAAAAGACTTGGCAGGTTTGTGGGGTCGTTTTATTATCTATTCCATTATCGTTGCAAGTGCGGGATGGCTTCTTTCCCAGTTAGCCGTACCTCTTGTACAGAGAACGGGACTATCATACGGTGTTGTTGGTGGTGTTTTGACGGCTGTCTCAACCTCCATCCCTGAATTAGTTGTCGCCGTTACAGCTGTAAGGATGGGAGCACTTAACCTTGCTGTTGGTGATATTATCGGAGGCAATGCATTTGATACACTTTTTATCGCAGCATCCGATATTGCCTACGATGAAGGTCCGATTTATGCTGCCATTTCTTCTACCGAAGTATTTTGGCTTGCAAATTCGCTTTTAATGACAGGTACACTGTTGATGGGGCTTGTCTATCGTCAACGCCATGGTCCGGGAAACATTGGGTTGGAAAGTACTGCACTACTGCTATTGTATTTTGGGGGTATCGCACTGCTTGGAATGGGATTTGTGTAGAGCAATTAAGCTGAATGGCTGCACTGCTTTTAAGATAACAGAAGAAAAGTAAGTGTTATAGAGCTTGAAAGAGTAGGTGTGTATGCTCTTTTGCTTGTCTTAGTGTACTGATGGTCGGGTGCAATTCACTCAAGGTAGACGCTTCTTTTCCTGATAGGCATCTTTAATAATATGTATGCCGCCACGAATTACTATGATTGAGATAATGATACCGATAATAAGATCTGGAAATCTAGAATCCAAAAGATATACAAACCCACCACTAATAATAATACCTAAATTAGCGATGACATCATTTTTAGAAAATATCCAACTGGCACGCATATGAACCTCACCCTCTTTGTACTTTGAAATAAGCATCAAGCAAATAACGTTTGCTACAAGAGCTACCATCCCAACA
>NZ_JBFENQ010000061.1:0-9837 GCF_041551015.1 Sulfurovum sp.
AGCTCTGTCACTCTTAAGGTTATAGAAATCACGTATAAATTTTTTATCTCTCTCATTTACAAGTCTTTGTACTTCAGCATAGTCTTCTTTACTTCCGGTCTCAGCACATTTTTGGATAGCAGAAATAGTTGGACGCGAGAAGTCATGGAACTCTTCACCTTTTTTGTACTTGTAGTACCCACCTTTATAGAGTGAATTCTTTTGACCTTCAAACTCTGTAGTAAATGCACGTTGGTGATTTGCATTAAGACGTGCATCAATATCTTCATAACTAAGACCAGATAAAAGTCCCTTTGTACCAGGGAAACAATCCGCTACAATCGCTTCACTTAATCCGATCACATCAAATAAACTTGAATTTCTGTAAGAAGAGATCGTCGAGATACCCATCTTAGACATGATCTTCATAAGACCAGCACCCATAGCTCTTCTGAATTTTTTTAATGTTGCCTGGATTGTGTCACTACCTTCTTCAAGCTCTGCTACTGTATAGTAAAGTAGATAAGGGAAGATAGCTGCTGCACCAAAACCGATCATACATGCTGCAGAATGTGGGTCAAATACTTCACCTGTAACCGCAACCATACTGGTCAAGTGTCTGAGTTTAGCTTTTAAAAGCTCCTGGCTCAAACGCCCAATAACCATAGCCATTGGAATTACTTTTGTATTTTCATCAAGATTTCTATCATCCAAGATAACCGTTCTGACACCATTATCTCTTACATCTGAAATAATCGTTTGAACAAGTGCATCTAAGCTTGCTTTGATGTCTGTTGTATAGGTGGTATCATACTTCCCTACTTTATATGCAGGATCGTATTTCTCATTCTCTTCATCGCCGAATTCCTGAAGAATACAAAATTTTTCTGCTGACATAAGAGGAAGTACTGTTTTAAGTCTTTTTGCATGCTCGGCATCATCTGAAAGTACGTTTCTTACTTCACCAAAACCTGTATTAAGACTCATCACTGTCTTTTCTCTAATAGGATCTATAGGAGGATTGGTAACCTGGGCAAATTTTTGTTTGAAAAAGTCAGTAAAATTTCTCTGTTCTGTTGAGAATGCAGCGATAGGGGTATCATCACCCATAGCACCTGTTGTCTCTTTGCCCTCAGCAATCATAGGTTTGATCACTTCTCTCATTACTTCAAGCGTATAGTTAAAGTAACGCTGTCTTGCCTCCATATTGCCATACTCAATAGAAGATTTTGGTACTTCAGCAGTTGGCACATGTTCTTGCAGGTAAGACATATTCTCACCAAGCCATTTATTATAAGGATTTGCTGCTTTTATATAATCATTAATGTCATTATTTTTAAGCACTGTACCATGCTTAAGGTCGATTCCCATCATTTCGCCAGACTGTAGTCTTCCTCTCTCAACGATCTCTTCTTCAGGAATCTGAAGTACGCCATACTCAGAAGAGATAAGCAGTCTGTTGTCTTTGGTTCTAATGTATTTAGATGGTCTTAATCCATTTCTGTCTATTACACAACCGATATAACGACCATCTGTCATACTTACAGCAGCAGGTCCATCCCATGGTTCAAAACATGTACTTGCGTACTCATAAAATGCTCTAAGTTCAGTATCCATATGTGGTGCATTATGCCAAGGTGCCGGGATCAAAGAACGTGCTGCTTTAAAGAAATCAACACCATTTACACGTAAAAATTCCATAAAGTTATCTAAACTTGCCGAGTCACTCATGCCATTTTGTATGATATTTGTCAGTCTTGTCATCTCATCATCTGTAAATACATCTGATTTTGCTGTAGCTATTTTAGCTGCTACGTTAAATCTGTTTGCCGTTACGGAATTGATCTCACCATTATGGGCTATCATTCTAAACGGCTGTGCAAGTTTCCACTGGGGAAGTGTATTGGTTGAGAAACGTTGGTGGAAAAGACAAAATGAGATCTCAAAATCTTCATTTGCAAGATCTTTGTAAAACTCTTTGATGTGCGTAGGCATTACAAGTCCCTTGTATGAGACTACCGATGTTGAGAATGAAGGAATATAAAAAGTTGGATCTTCGATAAGTTCAGCTTCTATCTCTTTACGAGAAAGATAGACTAATGCTTCAAATCTATTTGCAGCCACTGCTGATTCAGGGGCAACAAAGACTTGTTTTATTGTTGGTAGTGATGCCAATGCCTGTTCACCAAGGGCATTAGTGTCTACAGGTACAGTACGTGTATAAAGAACTTTAAGGTCATTGTTCTCACATACTCTATTGATCACATCAAAATCTGTTTCATTGTTTGAGAAAACCATCGCAACAGCGTAAGACTCAGGCAAGTCCACACCATGAGCAGCCGCTTCTTTGTTAAAAAATGATTTAGGCAGAGAAAGCAAAAGACCTGAACCGTCTCCTGTCTTACCATCTGCTGCGATAGCTCCTCTATGCATCATACGTGACAATGAAGTAACAGCATCTTCCAAGTTTTTATGTGAAGGTGTATTGTCGATGGACGCTAAAAGTCCAAATCCACAATTATCCTTAAACGAAGTAAATAAATCTCTCATATCCCAACCTTAAAAATAATATAACGAAACATCATATAGTGTTCCTAAATGGGGTGGATTATACTTAAATGTTCGTTAAAGGCTGTTTAAGGCTTAGTTAAGCCCATCCTGTCGTGCATTTATCCTGCTCTATTTTTAACATCATTTTGACTATAATTAAAAAAAACTATTGGAGTACATTATCAAAGGTTTTATACTTTCTGTCAGAAAAGCGAAAAATGAAGACTCTATAGCGCTTGTGCTGAGTCCTACAGAAGTCAGAACGTACTACCGTTTTTTTGGTGCAAGACACTCCATTTTACAACTTGGAAACCTGATAGATTTTGAAGTGGAAGGTGAAGGGAGCAGCTTTCTTCCCAGACTGCGTTCCCTCTCTCATATGGGTTTCTCATGGCTCTTTGACAAAAACAAACTCCTACTCTGGCACAATTTCATCAAACGCTTTGAACCACATCTAAAGGATGCAGAAGAGATCGACTCTTTTTACTTTGATCTGCTTCTTTCTGCCGCCAAAAAATGGGACAGACAAAACCCTAAACGCATCATTTGTGAAAGTTACATCGAATTACTGGAGTATGAAGGAAGGCGCTATCCAGAAGAAAATTGCTATATTTGCGAGCATCGTATAGAAGAAGAGATCGCACTTATGCAGTCTTTTAAGCCTGCCCACCCTGCATGTCTCTATAGTTCTGCCCTACCTACCAAAAAAGTGTTGGATTTCTTTGAGACTAAAAAAACAGTATTTTTGGAAGATCATGAAGTGGACTATCTTTTTGAGATTGTAATGAAAGGACTGTAAGATACGTCCCCCATTATAGTCATAATCTAAAATAGGCTCTCTCCAGTGCCTCACTGAAAGTAGGATGTCCCATAATGGTCTTTCTCGCTGAATCCGCAGTCATCTCTCCTGCAAGTGCCATTGCCACAGGTGCGATGAGTTCTTCTGCATCAGGTGCCAAGATCTCAGCACCCAATATCAATCCTTTTTCATCTGCATAAACGATCATCGCACCGCCACTTGAGTGATGAAATACAGAACCGGTAAAGTGATTTAGTGTGATCACACTCTCTTTGAAAACAACAGCATTCTTCTCAAGAGAATATTTGTTTTGTCCAACTGTAGCATAGCTCATCGGTAAAGTATGGATAAATTTTACCACATGATCAAGATTGAGTTTTTGAGGTTTTTTGCCCAATATCTGCATGGTTACATTCAATGCCTGTGCCCTTGCAGCATGTGCCAATTGCACTTTACCGTTACAATCACCAATGGCAAAATGTTTTGCAAGCGTTGTTTCAAAAAATGTATCCGTTTCTATACCTCTATTTACAGCGATCTCATCTGTTGCAATGACATCAGTATTCGGGTGACGACCTGTTGCAACGAGCATCTGTTCAAAATAGCTGGAAGTGCCATCGTCAAAAGTGATATATACCCCTTTTGATGTATTTTCAGCAGAGGTAATCGTATGATTCTTAAGATGCGTGATACCCAGTTTTATTATCTGTTTGACCATTGCACTTTGGATAAGAGGATGTGACTTTCCCAAAAGTGTCTCATGATGGGAAATGAGTGTCACCTGCACACCTGTTGAAGCAAAAAAGCTTGCCATCTCTAACCCTATAGCACCATCACCGTAAATAGCTATCTCTTTAGGCAACTTCTGAAGTTCAAGTACATCATCACTGGTAATGACTGCCTTTCCATCATGCACTATACCCTCTGGGATGTGCGGTGAGGAACCTGTGCCTATGACAATATACTCAGCTTCATATACTTTCCCTTCTACCTCAACTTTATGGGCTGCTATGATATGCCCTTTGCCTTCTATAAGTTCAAGTTGAGTACATTGTGCTCTTACTGCTTTGGTTGCACTCTTAATGAGTTTGTCTTTTTTTTCAGTAAGTATTTGCATATCAAGTGTGACCTCTCCGGTAAAAACACTCTCTTTGCTTTGACGGATCGTATTGGCATGATGGAGAAACATTTTAGAAGGTATACACCCTTTATGCAGACAAACACCTCCTAATTGGTCCAATGATGTTTCAATAAGAGCGACTTTAAGACCCTGTTTTGCAGCAACGATAGCCCCTGCATAATTAAGCCCTCCACCAATGTAGATAATGTCATACATACCAAACTCCTAAAAAATGATCTACTCTTATTATACTCTCTAACTACTATAAAGGTAGAGCCTGTTTAAAATATTTCGCTCACAAGCATTTAAAAAAATTTAAAGTGTAAAGAAAGTACGATAATATGAATGAAGAGACTCAAAAGGATATGATTTGAAAAAAATATTACTGACTTTTTTACTGATATATTCACTTAATGCAGGAGACACCATGAAAGATATTTACGATTTTAACGTTGCAACTATCACGAAAAATGAACAATCCATGGCGATGTACAAAGGTAAAGTACTGCTTATCGTCAATGTAGCGAGCGAATGTGGATTTACACCCCAATATGAAGGACTGGAAAAACTTTACAGGACCTACCAGAAACAGGGATTTGAAATATTGGCATTTCCATGTAATCAATTTGGAGGGCAGGAACCCGGTACTGCAAAACAGATACAAAACTTCTGTAGAACAAACTTCGATGTCACATTTCCACTGTTTGCCAAGATAGATGTAAATGGGAAAGATGCTCATCCCCTCTATGTCTATTTAAAAGATAAAGCGCCCGGTGTATTGGGAACCAAAAGTATCAAATGGAACTTCACCAAGTTTCTTATAGATAAGCAAGGAAATGTTATTGAACGCTATGGATCTTCTACCAAACCTGAAGAGATAAGGTCTAATATTGAGAAGTTATTAGAAAAGTAAAACTGTGTCTTATGCTTCCCTGGAGGGTTGTATCTTATTTATAACGGCATAAAGAGATGGTAGATAGACAAGGTTCAAAACTGTACCCCAAAGTAGACCAAATCCTATAGAGATGGCAATAGGCTGAAGGATAACTGCTTGTCCCGTAGCATAGAAAATGAGCGTAAAGAGTCCTAGGAATGTTGTGATCGAAGTGATCAAAATAGGTCTGAGCCTTAGCTTTGCTCTTTCATAGAAAGTATCTGCATTATGTGTACCATGAAGAAAATCAAGCATAATGATACCATCATTGATAACAACCCCTGCAAGTCCCAACATACCTATGACTGAAGGCATCGAAAGGTTGATTCCGATCAACATATGGCCAAGTAACGCACCAAGCATGGTAAAAGGTATCACGGACATTACCATCAAAGCATAACGAATTTTCGGGAAGATAAAAAGAAGTGTGATCAAGATCAAAAAGACTGCAATGATTAAAGAACGTATCATATCATTTTTAAATTGTTGATTTTTCTCATTCTCCCCTAAAAGACTGACGTCAATGCCCTCATCCTGAATCGTATTTAGCAAAGGTTTGATCTTCTTAAGCACATCCACTGCCGTCGTCTTTTTCTTATCTATATTTGCAAAGACCGATTTAACCGTATTCCCGTCTCTTTTTTCAATTTTTTCATACGCTCTTATCTTTTCGATATCCACAACATCGGTCAATTTAACAACGCTTCCAGAAGGTGTAGGAATCATAAAATTCATTAAAGTCTTTTCAGAATCTTTAACTATAGATTTTGTTCTGATCTCCATCACCCCATTCTGGCTAAAGGTCATTGCTTTACGGCTGTCAAGGAAATAGCCCGAAAGCGTCTGTGCTATTCCTACTTCACTCAGACCCAGTTGTTCGCCATACGCATTGATACGTAACTTGTACTCCATCTTTCCAAGCTGTGCATTGTTACCTACATCTTTAACATACGGAATGACTGAAAGATTTTCTTCAATCCTCTTCATTGCCTCTGCTATTTTTTCACCGTCTTTACCTGAAAGATTGATCTGTATATCATTTTTGATCAAACCTGGTTTGTCTTCACGTACACCAAGCTCTTCAAGTTGATACTTTTTCATCATGGGTGCAATTTCTTTTCTGAGATCTTGTGCAAGGTCATACGTATGTTTCTTTCTGATCTTTTCAGGATCATTGAACATAAAACTAAAATTCATAATAGGATTGACGTAGGCATCGATAAAACTCTGAGGTTCCATATCATAAAGTTCCATAGTGATGTAGAGCATATTGTCTCCATTTTCATCAGTACCTGCAAGTGATCTTCGGTACCCAACAACAGTAGATGTGGATTTAAGTGCGTAGGTATCTTTTTTTGAGAGCACATACTTTTCTATCTCTTTAGCTATCTTATCTGTCTCTTCAATGGTCGTATCCATATTACTTTTTCCTGTAATGTACAGATAGTTACCATCAAAACCAGGGAAAAACTGAAAATTGAGCATCTTGATCGTGAGTACAGTTAAAATAGGTATCACTACGACAAAGGTAAATAAAAACATATATTTAAAGCGGATCACAAGATGTAACAACGCTTCATATTTGTCCTGTAGTGGTTCCCAATTGATAAAGTTTTTCTGCTTTTTGAGAAACTCATCCGCATGTAAGGGTAGAAAGAAAAAACTTTCAAGAAGAGACCCTATAAGAATCATAATCACGGTAATAGGAATGAGGATAATAAAGTTTTTTATCTCTCCTGTGAGCATAAACAAAGGAAGAAACGCTGCAATGGTGGTAAGTGTTGCCAAAGTGACAGGTAAAACCATCTCTTTAAGCCCTTTGTAGACCGCCTCATTTTTAGGTATCCCTTCATTGATATGACGCTGGATGTTTTCAGAAACAACAATGGCATCATCCACAACGATACCTATGACGATGAGTCCTCCCAGCAAGGAGACAATATTGATAGAATACCCCATAAAGTAAAGAAACATGATTCCTATGGCAAAAGAGATAGGAATACCCATCGCTACAATTGATGCGATACGCACATTGATCAGCAGTGCCATGGAGAGAAATACCAGTACCAGTCCAAACATCAGGTTTGAAATAACCGTATTGAGCCTGTCTTTGACTGGTTTGGAACTGTCTTGGTAAAAATCAAAATAGACTTCCGGATATTCTTTAGAGAGTTTTTCTTGCGCATACTTTTGCAAGTCTCTGGAAATATGCATAGAATTTCCCTCAGGCCCTTTTGAGATGACCAAAGTAATATTATTGCGTCCATTAAAAGTTGAAAGTGTTGTATTTTGAGGATAGGTGATATCAACTTGGGCAACATCACCAAGCCTCACTTGCTGCTCTCCTATTTTAATAAGTGCTGATTCCCATTCTTCTTTGTTCTCTTTACCATTTACGGTAGAGAGAAAAATATAATTTCCACTTTGCTTGATATCCCCTATAGGATAGATATAAGAGATTTTTGAGATTGCATCGATAATAGTAGCAGGATCCAATCCATAAGCTCTTACAGCCTCTTCATTGATCTGTACTGAAACCTCCTGATCTGCATCACCATAGATCTGTACTTCACTGACATAAGGATTTCTAGCAATTTTAGATTTAACTTCTTTGGCCGTTTCTATCAATTGACCTTTGGTCATATGCTCAGAAGAGAGAGAAAGTCTTATAAGCGGTCGATTGTGCGTAAGTATCTCTGCTGTTGGCTCAGTCATATCTGCGGGAAGATATTGTCTACTGCGTGCGATAGCATCTTTTGCTTTATTGAGGGCATCTATTTTGTCTGCACCATCATTAAGGTCCAGAACAATAGAAAAGCTACCTGACTTGATAACCGTCTCTATCTTATCGATGCCCTGTATATTTCCCAGTTCATCCTCAATGTCCCGAACCGCCATCTTATCGAGGTTATCTGCACTGGCACCTGCATAACTACCTCTAATAGAGACCTTGTCTAAAGCGATCTCTGGAAAAAGTTCTTTAGGGATATTGTAGTAGGCATTGATACCCAGAAATAAGATGAAGATGAGTAACACATAATTAAGACTTTTATTCTGTATAAAGTAATGAATGAGCCTCATCATATTGGATCCTTGGGAAAGTCTTAGTTTATGTGATTTAATTTTTTAGATTATACTCCTATAATCTAAAAAAAATGGTTTACAGTTTTTTCAAAAATGCAGAAATGATAAATATCATAATACCATTCACACGTCCCTGGATATGTGTCGGGTCACCCGGTACCATACGGATATTTTTCACTGTGGTTCCTTGTTTGGCTGTAAATCCTGCACCCTTCACCACAAGGTCTTTAATGATACTCACAGAGTCACCCTCCACCAGGATAGTCCCATTTGCATCACGTGTTGGTTCCTGTTTCTCAGCTGACAAACCTTCTTGGGCCCATGCTTTTACATCATCTTCAAGGTAGAGCATATCAAGCTGATCTTGTGCACCCAGTTGTGTTAAGAGTCTAAACACCATCACCTGTACTGCAGGTTCTGTACTCCACATACTGTCATGTAGACAGTTCCAGTGTTTTTCATTTGATGTTGGTTCATCTATAGTTGACGCACAGGTACTACAAATAACAATAGCCTCATCTTTCGGTGCAACAGTGTAAGCTACTAACCCTTCTTCAGAACCACATAACTCACACTTATTATCAGATCTATCCATTAATGCTTTATCTATACTCATTTGTGCCCTTTAGTCTCTATAATTATTCGTATTTTACTCTATTAGTTTTAATATAGCCAAAAAAGCCTAACGTTGTTAGATCTTATATAAGATCTAACAATTTTGCTGTATTAACATTTTTCAGATTTAAGTCTTATCTTAGTATAATTAATTTAGGTAAAAATGTTGAAAAAGCTAAACTTGTTGTGAAGCAAGGACAGAAAGTCATGGATCTTTATGGATTAAAGATCGCCAGACTGCACAATGGAGTATACTTCTCCTTTATATATAATACTGTTCAAGTTATTCTATTTCATTGTCTTGCTTTAATTATTTTAAAAAATAAAGGAATTACCATAAAGATACTAAAAAATAAAATGATACTTAGTCTACTCATCATTCTAATGATGGGGATACTAGGAACTATATCTTACTATACATATCTCTCCTATCAGAAATATATCACTGTACAAAACAGTACAGAGGTCCCTTTATTTGTAGAGCATGTTGAGTCTGTTTTGGACAAAATCATCAATGAAAGAATGCAGAGTGCTGCATACTTAGTAACACACACAAAAGATGATTTTACTAAACTGAAGGAATCAAGGATCAACACGGATCATGATCTATTGGAATTAGATACATTTATTAAACAGTACAATCAATTTACATTCTATAGTAAATCTATTCAACACTCTACTGAAGCACTAGAACTCGTTAGAAGAAATGTAGATGATTTACATGATAGCTACAGAGACATTTTTTTGCATGCCTAT
>NZ_JBFENQ010000062.1:0-9714 GCF_041551015.1 Sulfurovum sp.
AATTGACTGCAGAACATCGAGATACAGCCTTAGAAGACACGGCAGTCATCATTTATACTTCAGGAACGACAGGCAAACCTAAAGGTGCGATGTTAAGCCATAAAAACATTTTTTCAAATGGGCATTCTGGCATGATGCACATTAAGGTGACACCTAGAGATAGAGGAATTGTCTTTTTACCTATGTTTCACTCTTTTACATTTACTATCGCCATCATGCTGCCTATGTATGTGGGAATGAGTATAGTGATCATTAAATCGATCCAACCTTTTTCAAATATTTTTAAACAGACATTGTTAAAACGAGTAACACTTTTCTTTGGTATTCCTGATGTATATAATGCATTGGCAAAAGCAAAACTTCCGTGGTATTTCATGTGGTTTAATAACATCCGTGCATTTATCTCCGGGGCAGCTGCATTACAGCCTAAAACACTTGATGCTATGGCAAAGAAATTTAAAAGAGCCACATTACTGGAAGGGTATGGACTAAGTGAAGCGAGTCCAGCAGTGTGCATGAATACATTAAAAAAACAAAAAGCAGGATCGGTAGGTACAGCATTATATGGCTATGAGATCAAAATCGTAGATCAAGATATGAATGAGGTACATCGCGGTACTATTGGTGATATCATTGTCAAAGGTGACAATGTGATGCAAGGGTATTTGAACCGTCCTACTGCAACGGATGAGACTATCATCAATGGTTGGTTACTGACGGGTGATGTAGGATATATGGATGATGATGGTTTTTTATTTATCGTAGACAGAAAAAAAGATCTAATTATTTCAAAAGGTATCAATATCTATCCTCGTGAGGTTGAAGAGGTTATCGATATGTTTGAAGGTGTAGGAGCATCAGCAGTGATCGGCATTGATGATGAAAAGAGCGGAGAAGTACCTGTGGTCTATATAGAACTTGAAGAGGGTGTGGAGACGCTTGATGAGACAGGTTTAAAAAAATATATGAGAGAGCAACTTGCAAATTATAAAATACCAAAACAAATTCATGTCATTAAAGCACTCCCTAAAAATGCTACGGGAAAAGTACTTAAAAGAGCACTGAAACAAAGTCTTAGGACTGATGTGTGATTACTGTACATAAAAGTAAGGTTAGGTAAAAAACATAATGAAAGCTATTTTCAATGCAAAGATATTTATAGATGATCAGATCATTGAAGATAAAATACTTTTATTTGATCATAAGATCGTCAATATTGTAGATAAGATAGACCTTACAGATATTGAAACTATTGATGCGAAGGGTGCTTACGTGAGTGCAGGGTTTATTGATCTGCATATACATGGCAGTGGCGGGGCAGATGTGATGGATGCGACACCTGATGCTTTGGAAACGATCTCTTCAATCCTTCTTCAAACAGGGACCACTTCTTTTTTGGCTACAACAATGACGATGTCAAGTGAAGCTATTGACAAAGCTTTACAAAACATACAACTGCATGCTAACAAGGTCAGCGGTGCAAATGTGCTTGGTATTCATCTTGAAGGACCTTTTATCAATGAAGATAAACATGGTGCACAAGATAAAGCATATGTTCAATCACCGAACATAGCACTGATAGAAAACTATATGAACGAAGTAAAAATGATCACACTGGCACCTGAAATAAAAGGCGGTGAGCATTTTGTAAAGCTATTGACGAAAGAGTATCCTCATATCATTTTAAGTATCGGTCATTCCGATGCAAGTTATGAAGAGAGTCAAAAGAGTTTTAGTTGGGGCATCTCTCATGCAACACATCTGTTTAATGCCATGAACCCTTATCATCACAGAAAACCTGGCATAGTGGGCGCAGTGTTTGACTCTGATGTGACCTGCGACATCATTGCAGATCTGGTGCATACTCACACGAGTACACTTGAGCTGGTACAGAAAGTAAAAAAAGAGAAGCTGATACTCATCACTGATGCAATGAGGGCAGGATGTATGAAATGTGGTACGTATGATCTAGGCGGTAGGAGCGTTGAGGTAGATGAAGGCAAGGCAATACTGGAAGATGGCACACTTGCTGGTTCTGTACTGAAGATGAATGATGCATTGTTAAATATGAAAACACATACCTCTATGAATCTTGTTGAAATTGTCAATTCTGTGACAAAAATACCTGCACGTAAACTGAGCATCTCTAAAGGGGAACTCAGAGAAGGCTATGATGCAGATATAGTCATCTTTGATGAAAATTTTAGTATTATATCAACCATAGTGAGCGGTGAAGTAAAGTATAAAAGGTAATATATATATGTTCGGATTTTTAAAGCGTAAAATAAGAGAGATCAAGTCGCCCGTAGATGGACAGGTCATAGCACTTGAAAGTGTAAACGATGATGTGTTTTCACAAAAACTTGTGGGTGATGGTGTGGCGATTATACCTATGTCAAATGTGTTTACAGCACCTATAGATGGTACGATCACAAGAATATTTTCTACAAACCATGCATATAGCATTAAAAGTACAAAAGATCTAGAGGTCATGGTACACATCGGTCTAGAGACTGTAGCACTTGAGGGGAAAGGTTTTGAACGCCTTGCAAATGAAGGTGATGAAGTCAAAGCAGGAGACCCGGTGATCCGCGTTGATCTAGCGTATATCCGAGAACATGCCAAAGACATCATCACTCCTATTATCATCTCTGATGAAAGTGATGTGAAAAGTATTGATAAACGATTAAAGATCGTAAAAAGTCAAGATATTATTATGGAGGTCAGCTAATGCCACAAAGTGACAATATTTATTATTATGTAGTCTATGGATTAATTTTAGTCGCATTTTTCATTGTACTTAAAACCCCTAAAAAAAAGAAATAATCTTGTGTGGAACTAGGTCCACACAGCAAATTTATTTTAAGGCTTCTTTTATAGCCTCTGCTACTCTTTCAGCTCTCGTGCCTAAAATAATTTGAATAGATTTTTTATCCGGACGTATCACTCCTTTAGCTCCAAGCGTGATGAATGCTTCATCTAAGAGGATACTGCTGTCATTTACTGACATACGTAGTCTTGTGATGCATGCATCAGTATGTAAGATGTTTTCTACTCCGCCTAACGCTTCTATAAATGCCAGTGCCTCATCATTTATATCTGTAGGTTTGTCATCATTGGTCTCATCAAATATTTTGAGTTTAAAGAGTTTGATCGTGTAATAACTTAAAACAAAATATATGAGAGCAAAAATGCTACCCAGAAGAAGTATAAGCAGAGGGTTTGTAGCCAGCTTGTAGTTGATCACATAATCTATAAATCCAGCTGAAAACCCAAATCCTGCATGAATGTCTAACATCTGTGCTATAGCAAGGGCAAGACCGGTAAGCAGGGCATGTAATACAAAAAGTAAAGGAGCTACAAATAAAAAGAGAAACTCCAAAGGTTCCGTGATCCCTGTTAGAAATGATGTAAATGCAACACCCGCCAAGATGGCACCTACTTTTTTGCGGGAGCCTTTTGGGGTGTTCAGGTAGATCGCATATGCCATCGCAGGCAGACCAAACATCATTACTACATAAAAACCTGACATGTAGACACCAGCTGTTTTATCGCCAGCAAAAAAACGATGTAAGTCTCCATTGGCCACCACTTCCACACCATCTTTAAGATAGGTGTATTCTCCCAGCTGGAACCAAAACACAGAGTTGAGTATATGGTGCAGTCCTAAAGGGATGAGCAGACGGTTGAGTGTTCCGTAGATGAATGTACCTATCTCATGTAATCCGATGATAGCATTTGAAAATGTATCTATACCGCTTTGCGCAAAGTGCCAGAAATACCCGGCAAGTACACCGACACCTATGGCAGCAACAGCGGTAATAATAGGCACAAAACGTTTCCCCCCAAAGAAGCCTAAAAATTCAGGGAGTTTGATGTCATGATACCGGTTATACAGTGTCCCGGCAACGACACCGATGATAATACCCACAAACACACCCATATTCACATCTTTGTCTATACTGAGATAGACAGCTTTGGCGATGAGTACACCTATTGCACCTGCAAGTGCTGCTGCGCCATCATTGTTCTTAGCCAATCCGTAGGCGATACCTATACCAAAAAGAAGATCGAGATGTGAGAAGATCGCATCTCCGGCACTTTTCATAATAAGGGCTATTTGACCATCGAAAATGTCTCCAAAACCTAAGCGAAGTAGAAGCGCAGCAACCGGAAGCACTGCGATAGGGGTCATCAATGCTTTACCAATGCGCTGAAGTAAATTAAACATGTCTTATCTCCTCTTTTATTTGGGCTATACTCTTAGGTGAAACACTGAGGATTCCCATTCCTAGATCTAAAAGTTTAGGTATCGCGTGTTTATTTGCAGCCAGTTCACCACAAATACTTACAGGTTTTGTTGCTTTGTTAAGGATGCTTTCAATAGCAGAAAACACGGCAGGAGAGAGTTCATCCGCTTTGAGCAGAGGGTGCGTTCTCTCTATGGCAAAAAGATATTGTGTTAAGTCATTGGTACCGATGGAGTAGAAGTCTACAACATCGTTAAATGACTCCAGTAAGAAAAGTACCGATGGCACTTCTATCATGATTCCAAAGTGAAGGTGTGAAATGTCAAGCTGATATTTTTCAGCTACACTTTGAGCAAAAGCTTTTGTTTGTATAAATTCTTCGACAGAGCTGACCATAGGGAACATGATCTTTACAGATTTGTTGCCTGCAGCCAGGAAAATGGCATGTAATTGCTCTTCTAGAAGTTCAGGATGTGTATCAAATAGACGTACACCACGTATACCTAAAAAAGGGTTCTCTTCTGCAGGTATTTGCACATACGAAAGGGCTTTGTCTCCTCCTACATCGAGTGTACGCACTGTGACATCATCAAACATATCAAAGATTTCTTGGTAGGCTTGTTGTTGCTTTTCTAAAGAAGGTTTAACGGCTTTAAATAAAAACTCGGAACGTAAAAGGCCTATACCCTCTGCTCCTTCTTCTTTGGCTGTCTTGGCAGAGTTTATGTCTGCGACATTGGCAAAAACTTTAATATGTCTGCCTTTTTGTGTTGTCGCAGATTCAAATCGTTTTGTAGCAGAGAGCGCTTTTTGTGCATGATCTTTTTCTAAACGTACTCTTGCTTTTTTCATATCATCAGAGCTTGGATGCTGAACAACTACGCCAGCATGTGTATCAAGTATGATGGTTTCATCTTCGACAAGACTCTGGGTATCTGCAATAAGAGAGCAGATACCTGCAGCACGAAGTAAGATGGCCGTATGGGAGTTAACAGAAGTCTCTTTTAAGATCACACCCTCTACTTTTGTCTGTAGAAGATGGTCGATATCGCTAGGAAGCAGATCATTACATAACAATATAAAAGGTTTATCTGGAAAAGTGGCTTTTATTTCTAACCCCAAATGTTTTTTGACACGTTGGAGTATATCTTGATAATCACTTCTTTTGGAGTCAAGTTTTGTGCCCAAAAGTTTTTTTGATTCTTCCTCAATATGCTGTTCCAACTCTGGAAGGGTTTGGCTTTTCTCTCCCAAAGATGCCAGAAGTTCTTTTTGTGCAAGGTAGATAGTTGCATTTTCATTCTCTTTCTGTGTACTATAAAGTACGTCAAGTTCATTTAAACTTGCATATAAGGCTTCTTTAAAATCTGTATTGCTCTTGTGTTGTACTTCTTGAGTACGATAAGTGTAGGTAGAAGCAACGGCAATGCTTCCGCAGATGATCTCTCCTTCTAACACAGAACTTTCATAGCTGTAAGCAGTTTTTTCTATCTGCTTGATCTCTTGGTCATCTGTCATGAGTGTTTCAAAAAGCAGTTGAAGTTTTTCAAGGGCTTCATCTGCCTTTTTTCCTTTGGCAACCAGTGTAAAAGTGTCTCCTCTTTCTAAAGAGAGTGAAAGTAAAGTGTTGACACTTTTAGTGTCGACAGTCCTGTTTTTAAAAGTGGCTGTGATCTGACATGAAAATGATTTGGCTAAAGAGGAAAACTGCGCAACGGGTCTAAGGTGAAACCCATTGTTCGAAGTGACAGTAAGTTGTGTAGAAAGAGGTTTAGAAAATAGATTTTTAAATAGTGACATCTCTTATTTCATATCTCTTACACAGCGAATATATCGGCCATAAAGCCCAGATGCATTTTTTGTGGCACCATCTCTGAAAACTATACCCCAGAAATCATCATTTGCTCTTGCAGATACCGTACTTGACCAGTAGAGTGTATCATTGTCAACATGTTTAAACTCTTTAAGTATAGCAGGCTTATAGCGTTTATAATCAACGATAGTAAGCAGTTCAGGAAGTGTAGGTAAACGCCAGTTTTCAAAAGTACCAAGTTTTAATGCTTCACAGTAAGCTTTTGCTTCCATATGGGTCATTTTATCCTCTGAAGCATGCAGCGTATCTTCCCATATCAAATTAGTTTTAGGATCCTTAACCATGGTTGGTTCAGCCATTGCCATAGATAAAGCTACAGTTATCAGTAATACTACACGCATGTGATCTCCTTTTTTACAAACTAATGCATTACTCAAAGTATAGCAAATATTTGTTATACTCAAATTATTATCAACTATTTAGGAATACTAATTGAAACACCTTATTGACTTTATTGAAACCAAAGATGTCACCAAGACATCAATTTTTGAGCATTTAAAATGTACAAAAGAAGAAGCATTGTTGGTGCAGTATATTTGTAAACGTTATGTGGCGGGGCTGGAAGAAGTTTCTGTACTGGAGATGCTTCAAGATAACTATTCATCAGAGGGTTACGTGTATCTGAAAAAACTTGGATTGGTTAAAAATCTTTTGGATCTGGGTTGGATGATTCAAGTGAGTTTCGGACAAGTGAAAGCACATGAAGCATCCAAGTTGGAACTTTTAAGTACTTCTGTGACACCAAGTATTTCTTTATTACGTCTACTTGAAGAGGGGTCACTGGAGATTTTTCTTCCTGAAGTAAAACCTTATACGGATCATCTTGAGTACCTACAAGATCAGTTTGATATGGTAGCACTTTTACACAATATTGCTACTTTTAAACAAGGTTTTGCAGATAATTCACTTAGCATAGGACGTTTGAAAAATAAACTGACACTCTTGACAACACGTATAGAAGAGCGTGTCAAAATGACAGAAACCCCCATCGTTGTAGAAGAGTTTTTTAAAGAAAAAGAACTTGATGAAAAAGAAAAACGGATCTTCCTGGCGTTACTTAAAGAAGAGTACAGCGGGGGAGAGGGACAATTTAGAGACATGAACACACTCATAGAACTTATCAGTTTTGATGAGTACGAGAAGATAAAAAACCGTGCTCTGCTTGAAGACGGTGCGAGACTCATAAGCGATGATATCATCGACTATGAAGAGATACTCAATATGTTTGGTGGCGTGAGTCGGTCTTTTTATTTGCAAGAAGAGGTGATGCAGCGTATCATACATCCTAAAAAAAGCAAAAAGGTGACGAAGTTAAAACTGGATGCACTGGTACAGGAGCAAGAGCTTTTCGAGTATCTGAAACCTGCGACAACATTAGATGATGTCGTCTTGCATCCCAAAACAAGAGAGACATTACAAAATGTTGTCAAACAGGTTGACAGAGAGGTGTTTAAAAAACTTAGAGAGTGGGGTATTAAAGACAAGCGTAAAGGTATTGATGCACGTATTATATTCTATGGAGCTGCAGGAACGGGTAAAACAATGACCGCTATGAGCTTGGCCAAAACACTTAAAAAGCCCATCTTATCGTTTGACTGTTCTAAAATTCTTTCTATGTATGTAGGGGAGAGCGAAAAGAATGTACGTAAGATATTTGATGACTTTAAAGAGTTGAGTAAACAAGCAAAAGTGGAACCTATTTTACTTCTCAATGAAGCAGACCAGTTTTTAAGTACAAGAAGTGAGGGGGCAGGAAGCTCTGCAGATAAGATGCATAACCAAATGCAAAACATTTTCCTTGAACAGATAGAAAAGTTTGAAGGTATACTCATTGCTACCACCAATTTACTTGGCAATATAGACAAAGCTTTTTCACGCCGTTTTAATTATAAGATTGAGTTTAAAAAACCAGGTAGAAAACAGCGTCTCAGCCTTTGGCAGTTCATGCTTCCTGAAAATGCAGATTATGAAGAAGGATTTGATATGTCAGAACTTGCTAAACACGAACTGACGGGTGGTCAGATCAATCTTATCATCAAAAATACAGCCTATAAAGTAGCTGTACGAGAAGAGAGTGTATTTGGAAATCAAGACTTTCTCGAAGAGATAGAAAAAGAGCTTGGTTCCAGTTTTGAAGGTGTGAAGAGTATGGGCTTTAAGGTTTAGATAAAAAGGCTATTTTACCAGTTCAGCATTCGCACCCATCAACTGAATAATCCCACCTTTGACATTCAGTGGGGTAAACCCGTTTTCTTCCAAGATACGGGATGCGGATACGCTTCTGCTTCCTGTTCTACAGTAGACAATGATCTTTTTATTTTTATCTTGCTTGAGCATACCCAGGTTTTTACTGAGTGCTTGTACGGGTATGAGTGTAGCATCTCTTAGATGTCCACTTTTATACTCTTGTATGGTTCGTACATCAAGGAGCGTGACATTATCGTCATTTTCCAGTAAATATATGGCTTGTTTGGCATCTATAGATTCAAAGTTGGCAAATATCCATCCTTTAGAGTAGGCGAACCAAAAAAGTAAGCCAGCCATAGCGATCCAGTATAGTACATTGATATAGTTTTTAAGAAGATTCACTCTGTCGTTCCTTATAGTTATTATAATTATATTTGATATTGTATCGGTATTTTCTTTCTATACATATAGTTACATCTAGTTACATACTAAAAAGTAATCACATAAAGCACTAAGTACCCAAAATCTTTTAACCATCTTTCAGCTAGTATACAAGTAATAATCTGATCATTCTCTATACTGAAAAGCAAGTGTAAACTTGAGCCCAAAGCGCATTTCAGTAGAGAGAAATTGAAAATTGGGCTTTGCTCATTTTTGAAGAGAATTATGAAAATAAAGGGATTAATATGACTCATGTAATTACAGAACATCCATATTTCGGTGTATTTGTTTTATTCGCGTTAACAGCCGTGGCGTTCCCAGCGACGCTATGGGCTGCACGTTTTGTTAGTAGAAAATTTGCAAGGCTTGATACGGAAAGACTTAAATTAAGTATATACGAATGTGGACCAGAGGTGACTAAGCAACCTAACACCATTTCTGCACAGTTTTACCTGATAGCACTTTTGTTTATCTTGTTTGATGTAGAGATTATCTTTATGTTCCCTTGGGCAATTGACTTTAAATTACTTGGTTGGTTTGGTTTCGCTGAGATGATATTATTTATTTTACTACTTACGATTGGTTTCGTATACGCATGGAAAAAAGGAGCACTTGAATGGCACAGCATCAAGTAAACTACGCTAGCGCAGCTGGCTTACCGATAGCATTGACTTCGGTAGACAAACTCGTAAACTGGGGTCGTTCAAACTCACTTTGGCCGCTTACTTATGGACTCGCATGTTGTGCGATTGAAATGATGGCATCGGGAGCTTCACGCTACGACTTCGATAGAATGGGAACCATCTTTAGAGCTTCTCCAAGACAAGCAGATGTCATGATTTTGGCAGGAACACTTTCTAAAAAGCACTCTGAATTTGCCAGAAGACTTTATGACCAGATGACAGAACCTAAATGGGTGATCTCTATGGGTTCATGTGCAAATACTGGTGGTATGTTCAACAC
>NZ_JBFENQ010000063.1:0-9661 GCF_041551015.1 Sulfurovum sp.
GATACAAAACTCAAGTTGTGAAACATCCACCGTTGAGTTTGCTTTAGCTATACCTATTTGATCACAGAAGTTTATAATAGACTCTGGAGTATAACCTCTTCTTCTGTATCCGGCAATTGTTGGCATACGAGGGTCATCCCAGCCGCTAACCTTTTCTTCATTCACTAATTCTAAAAGCTTTCTTTTACTCATAACTGTGTAGTTGACAGCGAGCCTTGCAAACTCATGCTGATAAGGGCGTGGTGATTTAAGTCCAAGTGTATCTAATACCCAATCATAAATATCACGGTTGTTTTCAAACTCTAGTGTACAGATAGAGTGAGTAATACCCTCAATATAGTCAGACAAGCAGTGACCAAAATCATACATTGGGTAAATATGCCACTTATCTCCTGCTCTATAATGGTGGGCATGTCTAATACGATATAAAAGTGGATCTCTCATTTTCATATTAGCTGCACTCATATCAATTTTGGCTCGAAGAATATGTTCACCATCTTTAAATTCACCGTTTTTCATTCGTTCAAAAAGGTCTAGGTTTTCTTCAACACTACGTTCGGCGTATTTACTTCTTTTCCCTGCTTCTGTAACCGTTCCACGATATTCACGTATCTCTTCTTCACTTAGACTATCAACATATGCCTTATCCATTTTAATAAGTTCAACAGCATAATCGTATAGTTTAGGGAAATAGTCGGAAGTATAACGTACACTATTATCCCATTCAAATCCAAGCCACTCTACTGCATCTTTGAGAGCCTCAACATATTTTGTGTCTTCTGTAGTTGGATTGGTATCATCCATTCTAAGGTTGCAGCGACCATGATAGTCACGTGCAATACCAAAGTTGATGCAGATAGATTTAGCATGTCCAATGTGTGGAAAGCCATTAGGCTCTGGAGGAAATCTTGTATGAACCTCTTTATATTTGCCTGATCCTAAGTCCTCTTCAACTATAGTACGTAAAAAATCTTTGCTCTCACTCATTATTATTAAACCTTTTATTTTAAAGTTGTATTTTATCTAATTAGAGCTTATTGCATCTTAGATAAAGCGTTTTGGCTACTTATATAGAAAAATTGAGGCTTGAGCAACAAGAGAAGTTCTCCAAAGTAAAAAAGCTATAGCTAATGCTACTTCTCTTTAAAATACTTATAACTTAAATCCACTATAATAACACTCTTAATAAACTCACAACTTTTGGAGTATGATAAATGCTTAGATTTGCCCCATCACCGACCGGTGATATGGATATAGAAAACCTACGTGTAGCAATATTTAACTACATGGTAGCTAAACAAAAAGATGTCAACTTCATTGTACGTATAGAAGATATGGATAAAGAGCGAAACATCACTGGTAAAGATACTGAGATCATGGAGATCCTTGAGAAGTTTGCGCTTCCTCACGACAGCGTCTCTCACCAGAGTGACAACCTCCATATACACCAGACATTGGCGATAAGGCTCCTTGAAGAGAAAAAGGCATTTGTCTGTACCTGTACCCCTGAGCAGCTTGATGCTGATAGAGAAAAGGCTAAGAACAACAAAGTCATTTATAGATACAGTGGACGGTGTTCTTATGTAGGTGCAGAAGAGCTAAAGAAACTCAAAGAAGATAAGATACCATTTGTCGTGCGTATTAAGACTCCAGATGCACCGATAGTCAACCATGATCTTATCAAGGGAGATATTGAAACTGTCGCCAATGAAGTAGACTCTTTTGTCATTTTAAAAACTGACGGAACACCAAGTTATAACTTTGCTTGTGCCTGTGATGATATGATCTCAGGGATCAGTCTCATCATCCGTAGTGAGGACCACCTCTCAAATACACCGAAACAAACACACATCAAAACACTTCTTGGCTATGATCAGGAGACAGACTATGCACATCTGCCTATCATGCTCGACACAGAAGGTAAGAAAATGGATATGCTTGATGAAGCCAGCTCAGTCAAGTGGCTCTTTGAACAGGGATTCATACCCGATGCGATCGCCAACTACCTGATCCTCCTTGGCAACAACACACCAACAGAGATCTTTACCATGCCTGAGGCATTGGAGTGGTTTGATCTAAGCAAACTTTCCAAGTCACCTGTAAAGTTTGACATAGATAAACTCCGTTTTATCAACCGAGAACACCTTAAACGTATTGATGACAAACTTCTTTCTACACTCTTTGGTTTTGCAGATGAACAGATCGGAAAATTGGCCAAGCTGTACCTTGAAGAAGAAGCAAGTACGATCAACGAACTTGAATCGAAGATCAAATCTATCTTTGCACCTAAAAATTTTGAAGGTGAATGGAGTGCCCAGATGCACACGATGGAAGACATCATTCAAAATGCTCCTATGATAGATGACTTTAACGAATTTAAAGCACATATCATGAAAGAGAGCGGACTGCAAGGAAAGGATTTCTTTCACCCGCTGAGACTCATTCTAACAGGTGCAGAGCATGGACCTGAACTTTCCCAGATCTATCCACTTATCAAACCATACTTATTGGAGGTAGCATCATGAATGCACTTATTTACGCCATCGTACAAACCTTACATACCGTCATAAATCTATATATCTGGATAGTGATCATCGCTGCACTACTGAGTTTTGTTCGACCTGATCCCTATAACCCAGTAGTCCAGATACTTCACCGTTTAACAGAACCTGTAATGAGCTTTATCAGACGTAAGATGCCATTTGTTGTATTTTCAGGTATTGATCTCTCACCACTGGTTGTGATCTTAGGTCTGCAATTGATCGATAACTTTATGATGCGTGCTGTACTGGGGTAATAGATGAAGGTGAAGTTTCTTATTCTTACATCACTTCTTGTACTCACCATGGGTGCAACTGCTCTGAATGCAAAAAAATTTACCTACGAACAAATACATAAAATGCCAACGAGTATAGAAAAAGATTATTATATCTGGCGTTTTCTTTCGCAAAACACCACTACAGCAGCTGAAGCCCAAAAAATCATCTATGAAGCAAGCATGCTCAATACGAAGCTTCGTACAGCCTATAACAATAGAACTGGATTAACTGTTGAACTCCCAAAAATAACAGCAACCGGGGAAACAAACAAAAACTGGAGAAGAAGAAGCAAAGCCCATAAAAGTTTCAAGCATGGGCTTGCTCTGATGCAGCAAAAAAAACCTAAGCAGGCTGTAGATTATTTTGAGGATGCTCGAGAAAACTATGTGCAGCGCTATGACATAGACAAATCTCTCTTCTGGCTCTATCTGAGTACAAAAGATGATGAGTACATAAAACTTTTACGTGACAGCTGTCATGTCAATATCTATACGTTAATGGCAGCTGACACTATAAACGGAAAATATCCTAAAACTATTACGGAATCCCTTTGGAAAAATAGTACATGGGGATTTAATATCGAAGATCCTATCGATTGGGCAAAAGTAAAACAAAAAATGTATTCTGGTGTTGACTTGAATGATCTGGCAGATGATCACAAATCCCAGGAGACTATCGGTATTTATACCTATTTGAAAGCCAAAGCCTGTAACTATACAGAATCTTACTTTCCTATGCCCTACCGTGAAACTATGAAACATATGACCCCAGAACGTCAGGCACTGATCTATGCTATCGCCCGACAAGAGAGCCGCTTTGTACCTGCTTCCGTGTCACGTTCTTTTGCATTGGGCATGATGCAGTTCATGCCATTTCTTATCGAACATGTGGCCAAAGAAAAAGGAGAACAGATAGATCTGGATGACATATTTAATCCCTATAAAGCTATAGAATATGCGGATTTCCATCTTGATTATCTTACCTCATACCTTTATCATCCTCTTTTCATAGCATATGCTTACAATGCAGGTATAGGTTTTACAAGAAGACATATCACAAACAAACGTAACTTCAGAAGAGGACCTTATGAACCCTATATGAGTATGGAAAAAATGGAAAACCATGAAGCCAGAGAGTATGGGAAAAAAGTACTGGCGAATTATGTCATTTATTTGAATAAACTAGGGGTAGCAACACGCATCTTTCCACTCTTAAAAGTTCTTGCCTCACCTTCTGAAACAGATAAATTTAGAAAGTAAAACGAAAAACACTTACTATTAAAAAGCTTCTTTATTCAAGACATATTTCGCCACTTTGGCGAAGTGTAACTTACCTTTTCCGTACAAGTCACTCTCATAAAGAAGTGTGATCTTTTTATTTGACTCATGCGGAAACGTAACAAGATAATAGCTACTCCATGGAGTAACAAAAGGTAAATTTTTTAACCGTTCATCATCCAAGCCGAGTGATTTGATCTCTTTGGCTGTTTTCCCATTTAACGTCAAGGTGTTTCCTTTACCGTTTATCTTTCCGGATGCTTTATCTTCCAAATACAACCCTACGATAAAAACTTCATCTCTGGTATCATTGTTTTCAAAGTTCGGAATATAGAGATAGGTAGCGGTCAACATTGCTTTGGTGACATTGTCCTGGTAAAGTTGTGTCTTTTCTGTTTTTTGCAACTGTTTATGATAATTAACTTTTTCATTATAGGCTTGCATCAAATCTGTCTCTTGTTTTGAAGTACAGCCAAGAAGAAGAGCAATGGCAATAAACGATATACTTGATCTAACCAATATACACTCCTTGTAATTAATATAGATTTTAACATACATTCAATAAAGATTGATGTATAATTCTTTCAATCATAATGCAAGGAAATAGTGCCATGAGTAAAAGAGTTGCTGTAGCATTTACCGGTCCATCAAATAGTGGGAAAACCACCCTAGTGGAAAAAATCGCTCAAATCTTGATAAAAGAACGTAAAGTTGCCATCATAAAAAATGATCCTAAAGACAAAGCAAAGTTTGATGTAGAGGGTAAAGACAGCTACAAATTCTCACAAACAGGAGCAGAAGTGGTTATCACTTCTCCTACACGTACAACGTACTTCTCCCAAAGAGAAAAAACATTGGACGATATCGTGTCTATGATCAACGACTTTGATATCTTACTTGTGGAAGGCCTTAAAACACTCCCTCTGCCGCGTATTGCTGTCTTCAGAAACAAAATTGATGAAAGTTATTTTGTCTGCAGTGAGGCCATTGCCATTGATGACAGTATAAATATTACAAACTATACTATACCAGAGGGTGTTGATATACTTGATCTGAATAACATCACTCAGATCATTGAGTGGATCAATGTGCATGCAAAAAACATATAAGAAAAAGAGGAAAAAAGATGCTAACCATATTTGAAACCATCGAAAAAATTGCAATCAAAATAGACCATGCAATTAAAACTGAAGATCTTGGCTACAGTGACACTGAAAATACATCGGGTGAAGATCAACTTAAACTAGATGTGAAAAGTGATTACATTGTAGAAAAAGCTTTCAAAGATATTTCCATCGTAAAATCCTTAGTAAGTGAAGAGAAAGAAGGTGTGTTAGAATTACATGATGATGGTAAATACACTATCTGCTATGATCCTCTAGACGGTTCAAGTCTTGCTGATGTCAACCTCTCTGTAGGATCAATTTTTGGTATCTATGAAGGAGAGCTAAAAGCTGAAAATCTCGTAGCCTCTGCTTATGTTGTTTATGGTCCACGTATCGAACTTGTGACGGCGAGAAAAGGGAGTAAACCAAAACACTACAGAGCCCAAGAAGGACTCTTTAACTTCATCTCAGAAATCACACTGGATGAAAAAGGAAAACTCAATGCTCCAGGTGGTACACAACAAAACTGGTCTGAATACCACAAAAAATTTATAGATGGACTTTTTGCTGAAGGGTATCGTCTCAGATACTCTGGTGGTATGGTACCTGACCTTCACCAGATACTTCTAAAAGGTGGCGGGATCTTCTCCTACCCTGGTACATCAGACAAACCTGATGGTAAACTCAGACAACTTTTTGAAGTCATCCCTTTTGCTTTTATGTATGAGCAAGCCGGTGGACAAGCCATTAATGAAAAAGGTATGAGACTTATGGAACTGGTCCCAAATCACCCACACGATACTAGTCCTTGTTTCTTCGGTTCCAACTATGAAGTAACCAAACTCAGAAACGCCTACGGGATGAAAGCGTAATGTCAGAACAAATGCTCGATGAATGGCAGATAGCCCTTAAACAGAAAAAATCTGAATTAGAATCCTGTCAAGCAGAGAAGCAAGTAAAAAGCTGTATGAGTTGTGAAAAGCTTCTAGATTGTGAAGTACGTGATACTTATATCAAAGCTGTTTATGACAGTATGAGTAAAGGTGCCGGCGGCGGGTTTGAGTTTTAGTGCATTAACAGATTGTGCAATCTAAAGATGACTATAAAGATATCCTCCCTATAGATTTATTTACTCTTTTACATAGTTCGTAAAAAATCTTTTTTTCTTTTAGCCGTAACTGTCCTCTAAAAATTGCTTTTGTATTTCTTTTACCTTATCCATATTTTGAATCAAAGCATAAACACAATCTTTATCCAGTGATTCCCCAGCAAGTTCTTTAAGAGTTTCAATAGCACTTTCATTACTCCACGCTTCTTTATAGCTTCTCACACTTGTCAAAGCATCAAACACATCTGCAACAGCAACGATACGTGCTTCTAAAGGAATTTCATTACCTTTGATTCCAAAAGGATATCCTGTTCCATTAATAGCTTCATGATGGTACTCTGCTATGTTACGCAAGATATCTACATGTTCAAAATTTACGAGTGCAAAATTATTTAAAATGTCATCAATCATTTTACGTCCTTTTGTTGCATGCGTCTTCATAATACTCCTCTCTACCTCATTTAGCGGACCCGGCTTTAGCAAGATATTATCAGGAATCCCTATCTTACCGATATCATGTAAAGGTGAAAACATAAAAACATGTTCTATGTAACTGTCATTCAGTTCATATTTATCAGCTAATGCATTAGCGATGATTCGACTATAACGAGACATCCTATCCAAATGGCAACCGGTTTCAGGATCTCTTAAATGTGAAAGGTTTCCTGTTGTTTTGATAGCTGCAGTCAACGTTTGTACAGAAGTAAATTCATTGATTAGTAAAAGAGATATCATATGTCCGTAAAGGTCAAGTTGATGCAATACACTTTCATTGAAAACATCTTTTTTATTCGAGTTAAAAAAAAGAAAACCAATAAAAACACCTTCATTATATATTGGCATTGTATAGCTTGCAGCATATCCTTGCTCCTTTATCTTTTGAGTATGTTTATGTTCTCCTCGATCAAATTCAAAGAGATCATTAACAACACGAGGTTTTCCTCTTTCAACAATACTTTTCAAAGAGGGAGCGTTCTCGAGTAAGGATTGATAGTGATCCAAGGGATTGTCATCACCACTACTGTGCAAAAAGGTCTTCAAAACTTTTGTTTCAGGATCATACACTGCAATAGCAATGCGAACAATAAAAGGAAATGTTTCATTTAATGAGCGGTGTGTAGCTCTTAATTTGTCATGCAAGGAACTCTTTTGTGTGAGCTCATAAAGTGTGTCAAAATGTTCAAACACCTATTACCCTTCTTTTTAAGATTTTTTACTATAACATTTAATAAAGAATATCGTATTTTATAACTTACTTATTATTTTAAAACAATAAAAAAAAGTATTTACGATTTAATCAACTTTAACTTCTCAGTCCGACTCATCTTCTTTTTTATCTCATATTCACGTTTAGAAGCCGAACTCCTATCTGGATGTTCTTCGCTATAAACTAGGATTACAGGTCTTCTGACACGGGTATATTTTGCCCCTTTATCAGAGCCATTATGCTCTTCTATGCGACGCTCCAACTCTGTAGCGATACCAGTATAAAAAGTGTCATCAGCACACTTGACCATATAAACGAAATACATAAAAGTATTTTAGCCAAATTGTAAAGTTTTGTAGATTAAACAAAATCTTTGAAGTATGAAGTTTGTTTTTGAGGTCAACCATTCAAACAAACGTTGAATGGTCGATTAGCTAGAAATAGCTTATTTCAATGCACTGATATACTCTGCCAATGCATGTATTTGCTCTTTAGTATAATGCTGAACAAATGATTTCTTGCCATGTTGGATCATAGGATTTTTTGGTTCACAGACCGGAACATCTTCTTTACATGTGCCTGCTGCATAACTATAGAGTGCTTCCTCTATTTCATCTGTCTGCATTTGATTAATAATTTTGGATTTACCTAAAACTGTTTTATCACCATTATGTCCGTGACAACCTGAACACTTCTGTAAATAGATTGTATTTGCAGAATTTGCTGACAACATACTTGTAGTAAAAACCAAGAGCAGAATTTTTAAAATATTCATTTTCACCCCTTTAATAGATATCTATTTAATTATACTAAAGATTCAAAAAATTTAGACTTATAGTAATACATATCCCTATTTGGAAAGTGAAACGTTGTTTTAACGATCATTTTCCAAAGAATACCCTTTAAAATAGACACGTATAGGATCCAAGGAGATAAGAAACTTCTCTGAATATATTTCTGTTTTGATCAGTACATCTTTTTTTTTCAACTCGTACTCACTTACGGTTTTATAAAAGAGTGAGACGATGACTGGTCTGCTAGAGAATTTGTTACAGGCTTCAATATCTATATAGTACTCTCGTTCCATATTTTTAAATTTATAAAATTCTTTATTTCCAAACTTGTATATCTTTTTGTTGTGGGTTCGAAGCTTTTTGATCTCTTCACGTTTTTGAGTACTGAGTCTTTTTTCGTTAAGTTTGTTTAATATCTTAGCTTTTTCTTCTTCTGTATAGGGTCCTTTTTTACCGGCAAGTGCTTCATCTGCTCTTTGCTGAATAAGTCGCTCCTCATTTAATCTATCCATGATGAATTTTTTTTCTTCAGTACTATAGGTCTCTTTTTTAGAAATACTCTCTGCATTTACTATTTGAGTTGGATGTGTATCCATGTTTGTCCTTTTAGATCTCTCCAGTTCGATTCCCAATTCTTCCTATTATTATACATTAGAAATATATAATTTTATAATATCACCCATAATACAGCACTTTTTGGCTAGAATATCCATCAAATTTACTCTACAAACTCATTTGTTTAAGGAACTACAAAATATGTCTTGTCACAAAAAATCTTATATTACAACACCGATCTATTATGTTAACGACATTGCACACATTGGTCATGCATATACAACAATCATCGCAGACACACTTGCACGTTACTCTCGTATGTCAGGGTTGGAAACTTTCTTTCTTACAGGTACTGATGAACATGGTCAGAAAATAGAAGAAGCTGCAAAATTACGAGGTAAAACAACCCAGGCGTATGCAGATGAGATCTCTGCAACTTTTAAAAACCTTTGGGATGATTTTGACATCTCTTATGATAAATTTATCAGAACCACTGATGCCGACCATATGAAAGGTGTACAAAAAGCCTTTTCAGTTATGCATGAAAATGGTGACATCTACAAAGATACCTATAAAGGTCACTACTGTATCTCTTGTGAAACTTTCTTCCCTGCTATTCAACTTGTTGATGATGAGTTTTGTCCGGAGTGTGGAAAAAGCACCACTGTAGTAGAAGAAGAGAGTTACTTTTTCAGACTCTCCAAGTATCAAGATAAACTACTTCAATATTATGAAGATCACCCAAATTTCATCCTGCCTAAGAGTAAAAGAAATGAAGTAATCCGTTTTGTAGAA
>NZ_JBFENQ010000064.1:0-9532 GCF_041551015.1 Sulfurovum sp.
CCAACAAATGCCGGATCAAATGATGCATTTTTACTTGAACCTAGTCTACCAGATCTTATCCAGCCACCATCTGCAGAAGCCGTTTTAACAGAATCTACATTAAGGGCATTAATCATACCAGCAGTATATTCGATACCTACATCCTCAAATCTACCATAAGCAAGTACACCATTCTCATGCCAAGTTGATGGAATAAGCTGTCTTTCAATTTCTGGTCTTTGCACTGTGTTAAAAAGTGTTGGTTCATGTCTAAGGTTTGTGAGTCCCATAGGTGTAAGTACATGCCCTGCTCTAATTGAAAACTCATCTGACAGTAAGAAGTCAAGGTATAAAAACTCAACAACAACTTCTCCACCTTTGTCGGCATTAGCACCATGTTCAAATTCTATCTCCGCATTCAATATTACCCAATCATTAAATTTATAACCAAAATAAGTAATAAATCTATAAATATCTGCAAAATCATCACCATTGTCTGGGTTAGCATAGAACATTTCACCATATCCACCTATAGAAAGTGGATTTTTAGAAAAATATACTTTTGATGCTGCTGCACCCATTCCATTATATGATTTTGCTGTATCTACCAGTGTAAACCCACCTGTTTGTGTAGCAAGTACCTCTTCAGTCAGTACAGTATTTTGTTCCTCAAGTGCTTTTACTCTCTCTTCTAGTGATGAAGCCTGAACTCCTGTTGCCAATATTGCTGCTAGGCTTAATGCCGTAGTTAATTTTTTCATTTGTAATTCCTTGTTTTATATGTTGATAATTATTATCGTAATCGTAAAGTATCGAAACTTTTCTTAAATAATTATTAAAATGATAATAATTATTAAAATATAATAATCCATAATACCACTCTATTATAATTTATAAAGTTGTCTGTAACATAGGTTACATACAAAGAGTCTTTTTTATGGCATAATAAATTTATATAATTAAATAAAAGGATCTATTATGACATGTAACGTAGGAAAGATAGACAGAGTGATTAGAGCTATAGTAGGTGCAGCTGCAATTGCTTGGGGTGTAATGAATGGTAATATCATTGCTGATGTTGTAGGAGGAGTTCTTCTCTTAACTGCTATTATCGGATGGTGCCCACCCTATGCACTACTCGGTATCAATACTGGGTGTAAAACCAAAAACGACTAAATAAGACATTACGTGCTATAGTTATCAAAATATAGCACGGAGTAACTATGCACCTGACCGCTTACCCCTTTATAAAAAAACTTGAACCTGAAGCACTTACATTTTTAGAAAATCATATACAACCTGTATCCATCCCTAAAAATACTTTACTCTTTTACCAAGGTGAAATCTGTGATAACATCTTGTGGCTTACGTCAGGTAAAGTACGTCTCTACACACAATCTGACACTATAGAAGAAATCACCCTTTATACACTCAAAGCAGGAGAACAGTGTATCGTGAACACTGCTTCTCTGCTTTCAAATACAAATGCCGTGGCATCCGCTGAAACACTTACAGACATTAAAGGCTACCTCATAAATGCTCATAGTGTCAAAGCTCTCAGTAAAATGAGCGATGTCTACCAAAATTATCTTTTCTCTTTATATCAACTGCGATTTGAAGAGCTAACTGCACTAATCAATGACATCAGATTTAAACGTTTAGATACACGTATCATTGAATGGCTTGAAAAGCAACCCGATCACCTTATAGAAATAACACATGCACAATTGGCAACAGAACTGGGAAGTTCTAGAGTTGTCATAAGTCGTTTACTCAAAGATCTGGAACAAAAGGGTACAGTTTTATTACATAGAGGGAAAATAGAGGTTTTATAGGCATATAATAACCTTATAATAGATATAATTTAACACAATGAAAGAAAGCTTACATATATTTTATGGAGACTTAAAAAACTCTTTTAAAGATCTCCTTCCCATTATCATCGTAGTTGCACTATTTCAAGGTGTCATCATCCGAACTATGCCGGATAATGTCATCTCTATTGTGATAGGACTTACTATCGTTGCCATAGGTTTGGCACTGTTTATCCGTGGTCTTGAACTGGGTATCTTTCCTATAGGTGAAGGATTGGCTATAGACTTTGCAAAAAAAGGCTCGGTATTTTGGCTTTTACTCTTTGCCTTTACCATAGGTTTTTCCACTACTGTAGCAGAACCGGCACTGATAGCCATCGCTGACAAAGCAGCACTTATTTCTAACGGTCTGGTAGATGCTTTTTGGCTACGTATGACTGTGGCACTCTCTGTAGGCTTTGCCATCGCACTGGGTACACTTCGTATCTTACTCGGTCACCCTATCGCTTACTATATCATTACTGGATACATCCTAGTAGTTATCGTTACTTTTTTTGCACCTAGAGAGATCATTGGCCTGGCATATGACAGTGGTGGGGTTACCACTTCAACAGTAACCGTACCGCTCGTTGCTGCATTGGGTATAGGTTTGTCTTCAAGTATCAAAGGTCGTAATCCTGTTATAGATGGTTTTGGTCTCATTGCTTTTGCCTCACTGACACCTATGATATTTGTACAGATTTACGGTATCATCGTTTATAATTTAGGAGAAACAAGCATCGTATCTCCTGTAATTACAGAAGTCGTTGAAAGTACAAAAGCTGTAGCAACTGCCTACACTTTTTCAGCCATGGATACCTTTATGGAGCTTATCGGTGTGATCAAAGATGTTGCACCTATCCTGATAGTAATATTTTTCTTTCAGTATATCATTATCAAAAAACCTGTTCTACATCTGCATAAGATAGTCACAGGTATCATCATGGTAGTCTTGGGTCTTTATGCATTCATCGTAGGGCTTGAAATGGGACTTTTCCCTATAGGAGAGACCATAGCTTTTCAACTCACTGATATGGGGAATAACCTGCTTATCTATCTGTTTGCATTTCTTATAGGTTTTTCTACGACTATGGCAGAACCTGCTCTTTTGGCCATTGCCATTAAAGCTGAGGATATAAGTGAAGGGAACATTAAACAAAATATACTTAGAATAGTAGTAGCACTTGGAGTGGCTATTGGTATTGCTTTAGGTTCATACCGTATTGTTGTAGGTGATCCTATACACTACTACATCATCATAGGATATATATTTGTTATTATATTTACCTATTTTGCACCAAAATACATTGTACCTATTGCCTATGATAGTGGTGGGGTTACTACTTCAACAGTGACTGTACCTTTAGTTGCTGCACTTGGACTGGGCTTGGCAGAGAACATAGATGGACGTAATCCACTGATAGATGGATTTGGCCTTATCGCTTTTGCCTCCCTATTTCCAATGCTTACTGTGATGGGGTATGGTATTCACGCAGAGTATTATAAAAAGAAAAAGAACGTAGAACAATCCAATATTGAAGGAGAAGGGTTATGAAATTTACAGCACTGATCGTCATCATACAGGATAAGGATGAAGAAGCTGCTATAGAAGCTGCCAAAGGGGCTGGAGCAGGTTCTGTTACCATTTTACATGGGAAAAGTATCGGACTTGAAGAAAAGAAAGTATTCTTTGGCCTCACACTTGAAGAAAATGTCTCTGCTCTACTTTTTGTCTTGCCGAGAAAACTCTCACTGCAAGTCATGCGAGTACTTCGCGAAGAGTTTGACTTGGATAACCCGGAAAATAATGGCTTGGCATTTACCATGCCACTTAGTCATGTTGCAGGACTAGATACCAAAGAGTTACACAAATTTGAACATGACATCAAATCGATGATATAAAGGAGAAAAAATGTTAGTAGAAAATGTAATGACAGCTAAAGATAAATTGGTAATAATCTCAGCTATGTCAACTGTAAGAGAAGCCCTTAGTTTAATGAAAGTACATAAAGTACGTTCTGTTATTGTCGACAAAAATACCGATGATGGTGCCTATGGACTAGTTACTTTCAAAAATATCTTACAAAGTATTGTTGCAGAAGATGGTGATATAGATCTTCTCAATGTCTATGACATCGCCTCAACTCCAGCCTTCTCTGTATCTGCAAAACTTGATGTAAAATATGCGGCTAGAATGATGGTACAAAACAGCATTAAACGTTTACTGGTTCTTGATAACAATGAACTTTACGGTATCCTCACCATGACAGATATCATCGGTATCCTTATGAATAGTGTCGAATAACTTTATTTTTTTACTACAGGAAAGGTGAGTATAAATGTACTTCCTTCTCCTTTTTTAGACTCCAAGTCCAGTTTTATTTTATACTGTTTACAAATAGAAAGTACGATATTCAACCCGATACCAAATCCTCCACGCTCCTCATTAGCCCTATGATAACGTTTAAATATATCATCTTGTACTTTTTTATCTATACCAATACCCGTATCTTTCACCTTTAAAACATTATCCTTGAGTGTGATAAATATACTGTCTCCCACATCAGAATACTTGATTGCATTGGAAAGTAAATTATCTATGAGCCGATAAGCAGATGTTTTAGGTATCAAAACATCTGTAGGTTCAAGTTCAAGTGTGATATGCAGACGTTTAGAGTCTATGAGTTCTTTCACAAACTCAACTCTCTCTTTTACTACATCTGAAAAACATAATAACTCTTCAGGTTCCACTTTCCCTTCTAGCCTGTAGGTCAATGAACTGTACATTAAAGAAAGCCTTTTAGCACTGGCTTCCAAACGTTTTAATTTTTTAGGTTCAACTTCTTTAAGAGACTGTATCGTCATCAAAATGGCTGAAATAGGTGTGTTAAGTTCATGTGTTGTATCTGAAATAAAATTATCTAACGATTCTATCTGTTCCCTCACTGGTCTTAAAAATAGGCGTCCTAAAAAATACCCTACTACTCCCATAAGTATGAAAGAGAAAACTAAATATCCTATGATCTTGATACGTAGCTGCTGTACAGTTTGAAAAAGGTCGTTTTCTTTTAACACTATATAATGAACACCCAAGTGATTACTCTTATCTTCTACAACAGTGTAACAACTTTTATCTTTGATAAAAAAATCTTTATCGACTACCTCAAAATCATCAATTTCGGTGTAAACAGCTCTTTTGTGTTTATCATAATATCCTACTTGGAAGCGGCAATGTTTTAAATTTTTCAAGAATTGATTTCGAGCCGTTGTATCCATTACACCTTTTGTATCATTTGTCATAGCCTTCATCACTATAGAAGAAGATAACATACGTGCCTGATACATCATTTCAAACTTCATAGCATTTTGCATAGAAGTACGGTTATTTTCAAAGAAAAGGTACCCTATAATCGCGAGTAATATAAATACCGATATCAAATAAACAGCTAAAAAACTAAAAAGCGATTTACGCTCATACGATGTTAAAACGATAACCTTCTCCTTTAATATTCTCAAAATATTCTTTGTCAAACATTTTTCTTAGATTTTTAATATAGGTTCGTATCGTTGCATGGGCAGGAATATTCTCATCATCCCATATATTTTCTATGATCTCATCACAAGAGATAATCTTTCCTGCATTACGTATAAAATATTCTAAAACCTGTGCCTCTTTTTGTCTCATCTCAATCACACTATCACTCAGAAAAATTTGATGTGCCTTAGGAATGAACTTCATCCCGTCAAACTCTATCTCTTCTTGTAAACGATAAAGCCTAACGATGTGTTCTATGCGTGCATTCAGTTCTTCAAGTTCAAAAGGTTTCTTGAGATAATCATCCGCCCCCAGGTTAAAGCCTTTTTTGAGATCTTCTATCCCAGAAAGGGATGTAATGTATATAGCTGGTGTGGTATTTCCTATCTCACGTAAGTATGAAAGTATTTCGAAGCCATCGATGTTGGGAACATTGACATCTAAAAGTAACATATCATAAGAACCGGAACTTATGGCATCTAGTGCTTTCTCGCCATCAAAAAAACTCTCTACATCATACCCTTTTTCTACAAGAAATTCTTCTATGATCTCTTGTAGGATAACATCATCCTCAAGTAACAGTATAGTCATACCAAACCCTTTTTTATAAATCAATAATATATTTTAACATACTCTTTGTGTACTTCTCTACACAAAGAGTTTATGATATAATCCCCACATGACACAAATCAACAATTCCAGTACAGGGAGGCACTAAATGCCGAATCCTAAAAAATCAACACTCTATTCAATTATAACTTTGCTCTTATTGTCGGGATGTACACAAGTGGTAACAGCTCCTATTGAAATTGCAGGCAGTGTCGCAAGTGCGACCATAGATGTGGCAGGTTCTGCAGTCGATGCAGTTTCAGATTCAGATGAGGAAGAAAAAGAAGATTAATATCTCTGTGCATTCTTAAATTCAGAAATTTCACTCTCTACCATTTCATCTATCATTCTTACATAAAGATCATTGATAAGGTTTGGAGAGAGACCAAGAGAAATAGCTTGTTCTCTTACATGAGCAATAACATCTGCTATTCTTTCCTCTGCTTTAACCTCTTCCACGCTTGTTTTAAAGTGTGCTATCTGTTTAATATATTCATTACGTTTCGCGATTAATTCTACTATCTCTTTGTCTACGTTATCTATCTCGTTTCTTGCTTCTTCAAGTGTACTACACTTTTTAATTTCCATCTTCTATCCTTCAATGCTAACGCAATAATTAATTATATTATAGCCTAAAAATATCTGAAATAATATACTTTATTCTCTTATGCTATAATTGCTAAATGAAAAATAAAAAATATCTATTCTTATCTTTTTTTATCACTACCATTCTCTTTAATAATCTCTTACATGCAGTAGAAGACACAAATGTGACAAAAAATAAAGAGTGGATTATTTTGCCTTTTGCCTTTTCCAGTGATTCAACTGGTTTTGCAGCAGGAATAAGTGTAATGAAAGAAGGATTATTTCAACCTCAAACAAAATTCCTAGCTACTATATTTACTGGCGTGCCTCAAGATGTAATAATAAATGAGCAAAAAGATGAAGCAACTTTTTCTGGTGGGTTCATCTCATTTTCAGACTTTAAACTTCCCTATACAAATAGATTGTTTTTTTCATTTATGGGTTTAAAAAGTTATTTCCCAAAAACACATTATTATATAGATGGATCACATACTTCAAATAAAGATGATGCCTTCATCACCTCAGGAGATTCAAACTTTTTTACTACTACGTTTAGATATACTCTTCCCATAGGTGAAGGCTTAGAAAATCCAAGTGTCCTTTATAATATGAAAAATGGATTCTGTATCGGTAGAGAAGGTTGTGGGAATGGTATACCTTTCGTGTCAGGTAGAACATCTATCGGGTTGAAAACATTTTTCCAGACAGAAAATACAGATAATACAGACATGTGGAAAGATTCTATTTGGTGGGAAAATGGCACATCTAAACCAACATGGAATACCAATGGTTTAAGATTTTTTCTTACACATGATAATACAGATTTTCATATTAACCCATCTAGAGGATATCAATTTCAACTACAATATTCAAATGATTTTGGTAAAGGTGACTCTCTACAAAGCTGGGACTTCTTAGAGTTTAAATATAACCACTACTTTGATCTTGATACATTCTCTTTTACCCAACAAAATGTACTTGCTCTAAGCTTGTGGACCGGTTACTCTTTCTCTTGGGACAATGATAATGAGATCTCTCCTGGTTTTGATGCTCATCGTCCTCCTATGTGGGAAGGTGCTAGACTAGGTGGATTCAATAGAATGAGAGGCTATGATCAAAATAGATTTTCAGATAAAGCAGTATTTTATGCTGCTGCAGAATACAGAGCGATCATAGACTATAATCCTTTAAAAAATAACTCTTTTATGCCAGTTGATGTAGAGTGGTTTCAAATTGTTCCATTTGTAGAAGTCGGAAGAGTACATGATCAATACAATCTTGATCTTGTAAGTGATATGAAATATGATGCAGGTATCAGCTTACGTGCAATGGTATCAGAATTACTAGTACGATTTGATGTCGCATATGGAGAAGAAGGTACATATATGTGGCTAATGGCACATCATCCATTTGACTTATACGACTAGTCGTATTATGTAAAACTAATAAATCTCAAAATAAAAAATCATAATTCCTTATTTTCAAACTTATGATTTAAAAGGGGCAATGCCCCTTTTAGTTACTCTACTTCAGCATCGATAACATCGTCATCGTCTGCTTTTTTTGCTTCAGGGTTTGCACCGCCTTGTTCTTTAGCATACATTGCTTCAGCTAGTTTGTGACTTTTTTCAGTCAATGCTTTTACTTTCTCTTCTATCTGCTCTTTTGTTGCAGAGTCATCTTTAAGTACAGCTTCAAGCTCTTCAATAGCTGCTTCGATACTTGCTTTTTCTGCTGCATCAAAGTTTTCGCCTAGATCACTCAATGACTTTTTCGTTTGGTGAACCAATGCATCCGCTTGGTTTCTAGCGTCTACGACTGATTTTCTTTTCTCATCTTCAGCTTTATGCGCTTCAGCATCTTGAACCATTTTTTCGATCTCTTCATCTGAAAGTCCTGACGAACCAGTGATCTTGATCTCTTGAGATTTTCCAGTACCTTTGTCACTTGCAGAAACTGTCAAGATACCATTCGCATCTATGTCAAATGTTACTTCGATCTGAGGTACACCTCTTGGTGCTGCAGGGATATCTCTAAGCTCGAACATACCAAGTGATTTGTTGTCTTTTGAGAACTCTCTTTCACCTTGAAGTACATGGATGCTTACCGCTGGTTGGTTATCTTCAGCTGTTGAGAACACTTGTGACTTCTTCGCTGGAATGGGTGTTCCTTTTTCGATCACTTTCGTTGTTACTCCACCTAACGTTTCGATACCAAGAGAAAGTGGTGTTACATCAAGTAAAAGTACATCTTTTACATCACCTGCAAGTACACCACCTTGAATAGCAGCACCAAGTGCAACAACTTCATCTGGGTTTACAGATTTGTTAAGCTCTTTACCGAAGAATTTTTTCATCTCTTCTTGAACCAATGGTACTCTTGTAGAACCACCAACCATTACTACTTCGTTAATGTCAGAAGTGTTAAGCCCAGCATCTTTAAGTACACCCTGAACTGTTTTGATCGTAGATGCTACCAAATCACCGATAAGTGATTCAAATTTTGCTCTAGTGATCTTTGTTACTAAGTGTTTTGGTCCTGATGCATCAGCTGTGATGAACGGAAGGTTTATCTCAGTCTCTGTTGATGATGAAAGCTCTTTTTTTGCTGTTTCAGCCGCATCTTTAACTCTTTGAAGTGCCATAACATCTGCTTTAACATCTATACCAGTCTCTGCTTTAAATTCATCTGCTACAAAGTCAATGATCTTGTTATCAAAGTCATCACCACCAAGGAATGCATCTCCACCTGTTGCCATAACTTCAACAACACCATCACCTGTCTCAAGTGCAGTCACGTCAAATGTACCACCACCAAGATCGTATACTACGATTTGCTCTGCTTCTTTTTTATCAAGTCCATACGCAAGTGCAGCAGATGTAGGCTCATTGATGATACGAAGTACATTTAGTCCTGCAATTGTTCCAGCTTCTTTTGTTGCTTTTCTTTGTGCATCATTGAAATATGCCGG
>NZ_JBFENQ010000065.1:0-9413 GCF_041551015.1 Sulfurovum sp.
AATCTCTCCACTTCCTGGAGCTACGCCTATCAAACCTGCATGTGCAACATTTGCACTTCCGGGTATCATGGTTGAGATCATTGATCCTGATGGAACACCTAAAGAAGTAGGTGAGACTGGACTGCTTTGTATTACAAAACCTTGGCCGGCTATGATAAGAAATGTTTGGGGTGATCCTGAACGTTATAAAAAAGCATATTTTAGTGATGCAGTTAAAGATGGCAAACCTGTGTATTTCTCTGGTGATGGTGCAGTACTTGATGAAGATGGATACATTACGATCACAGGTCGTGTAGATGATGTTATCAACGTTTCTGGTCACCGTATGGGAACAGCTGAGATCGAAGCAGCAGTAAAAAAAGATGACTCTGTAGCAGAAGTAGCAGTAGTTGGACGTCCACATGACATTAAAGGTGAGTCTATTTTCATCTATATCGTCCTAAAAGAAGGGCATATCAACAAAGATATTAAAAACCATATCAATGATCTACTTGCAACTGAGATCGGAAACATAGCTAAAGCAGATCATATCATTGAAGTACCTGGGTTGCCAAAAACACGTTCAGGTAAGATAATGAGAAGAATTTTACGTTCTATCGCAAAACATGAAGAGATCACGCAAGATATATCAACACTTGAAGATCCGTCTATCGTTAAACAGATCGAAACAACTGCAAGAGAAGCATAAGCACTTCTCCTCTGCCATTTTCCAACTAAGTTCTGGAAATGGTATTTATCATTTATCCATCAACTCTTTTACCTTCAACAGATCCTCGAACACTTCCTTTTTAGCACTTGGATTTCTCAGTAAATAACTTGGATGATAGGTAGGTATGACTGTATAATCATTTTGTTTATGCATAGTACCTCTCACTTTACTTATCTCTGTATCATCACCTGTAAGATAATGGTAGGCAGTTCCACCAAGTGTTATAATAAGCTTTGGCTGTATAAGTTCTATCTGTTTCATCAAATAGGGTTGACAAGTATGGGCTTGTATGGGCGTAGGAGTTGCATTATTTGGAGGACGACACTTCACGATATTGGTAATATAAACATCAGATCGTAAAATATGCAATACATTTTCTATCATCTTAGTGAGCAGTTCTCCGGACCTGCCAACAAAAGGCTTACCTGAACTGTCTTCAGTCGTACCAGGTCCTTCACCGATAATAAGTATATCTGCATGTGGGTTACCTTCGCCAAATACCACTTTGTGGCGACTTTTGCTAAGCTCACACAAATGACACTCTATAGCTTGCTTTTTCAAAGACTCTAGTGTATTAGGAAGTCTAAGATCTTGTTCATCTTCTTTATATGGCGTCACTGACGTATATTTATAACCTAGCTGTTTAAGTTGATAGAGTTGTTTAAGTAAAAGTGCATTTCGGAGGTTTTTCATGGAAGTATTATACTCCCAAACGTCTTAATATGTTCACGTAAATAGATAAAGACATTCTATAGAAATAGTTATATATAAAAACAATTTTGCTATAGTGGTAGCATGAAAAAGCCATTAATATTATTTATCATTTTTGTTGTGTTATTTATCGTTGCTAAAATAGCCTACAATAAATACTGTGAATCTAAACCTGAAGGTTGTAAAAAAGAGAAATATGATGAAGACCAAGGCTTACCTAAAGAAGGTATTGATTGGTAGAGAATCAGAGAGGCTATGATCTGATCTTCTCTACACTATTTTGCGATTTCACTATCATCAGAGTTGTTTATATATGTTGGTCGTAAGACGATAGATACAGTAGAGCAAAACCTTAGAGGTGTAAAAGAGAATGTTGATGAAAATTAGCGCTGCTCACCTATTCTGTATCTCTTGGTTAGGAGTCTATAGTTTTTACATCCCAAAATTTCACCAAGGCTACAAGCTTCACGAAAAAGTGATTTAACTACTGAAAATTCATCATTTTTACTTTTTCTCTCATAATACATTACGCCAAGATTATAACAACCTAAGCCACTACCGCCATAACAACCCTTTGTATAAAATTCTTCCGCCTTTAGAAGATCTTCTTTTATACCTTTACCATGTTCATACATGCCACCAATATATGCACAACCAATCGCACTTCCAGCATTACAAGACTTTTCATAAAGCTCTATCGCTTTAGGATAATCTTTTTTTAATCCATTCGCAAGTTCATACATACTACCAAGATATGCACAACCTATAGCACTTCCAGCATCACAAGACTTTTCATAAAGATTTATAGATTTAACATACTGATTTTTTGTACCACCTTTGGGTTCATATCTTTTCCCAAGATTTGCACAACCATCAGCATTACCTCCATCACAAGCTTTCTTATAATAGATTTTAGCCTCTGTATAATCATATCCTCCATCATACAAAGATCCAAGAGTATTGCAGGCTTTAGCATCACCACCATCACAGGCTATTTGATTTTTCTTATACTCATCAGCACTTAAACTTATTCCATTTAGTAGTATTAATCCCAATAATAACTTTTTCATTACTTCTTCCTTCTATATATTAAATTATACTTTTGCTGTATATGGTTCAGCTTAAGAATATAACTAAAATAATAGTTTTTTTGAGCAGGAAATATTAATATATGAGAATAAATGTAGGGTATGAAGGTATATGAAATATTCTAAAGTATTACATTATATCTTTATTCATAATTTCGAGCTCTTTACAGGCATCCTTGTCACGATCAAAGCAAGCTCTATCATAGTAGCTTTTAGCCTTAGTATTGTTCTGTTCAACGCCTAGACCTGCACGGGTTAGGTCACCCATGATTTTACAACTCTTAGCATCGCCAGCAGCACAAGACTTTCTAGTATCTTCAATAGCGTTAGCACTGGCACCCATAGTCAAGAGTATTGCTGAGAGTATTATCTTTTTCATGTCTCTCCCTAATTGATTGTATTTATAGTATCATATTTAATGTAATATCAATGTAAGATACGAAAGTGAATAGCAAGTAAAAATTAATAGTAAGTGAGGGGATAATCAAATGAAAGCCTCTAAAATCAGTGGGAAGGTTAAAGTTTAGTTCACTTTAACTTCCTTTCGATAGATATCTTCTTAATAGATTAGATAAAATCTATAAAATTATATATCATCAGGACATTTATTACATTCATTGAAAATCTCTTCCATGCCTTCAACAGATACTATTTCTTGAATACATTTATCCATTGAACTTATAAAACTTTCCGACACTTTACCTTCTGTATCACAATAGATTGTGAGCATACGACAGTATCTAGTTATTGCATGTGAAGGTACTTTTGAAGTATCCCCCATTTTCTCTTCCACTTTTTCAAGAAACTTTTTTACACATTCATCTGATAAATCTTGCATATTCATTTTTTACCCTTAGTCTTTTATGACCGTAGTGTAGCAGAACATAGATAAAGGAGTGAAAATTTTAAGCCCCTATTGTAAAGGGCTTAGAAGATCAGTTAACTGTAACTTCTTTTTTAGTACCTTCCCAGATTGAAAAGGTAATTAATTCTAGAGGGTTTCTATGTTATTACGGTTCCACACAATATTAAATTGCGTAAACTCTTATCTTATTTGTTTCAAGTTGTCCATTTAAAATTTTCTGAATTGATACCAGAGTTCCACCTGAACTCTCACATGAACCACAAGCTCCAACATACGAAATATATACATCAGTTAACCCATTTGTTTCTTTAACATCAATGAAATCTAAATCTCCATTGTCTGCTTGTAAAAATTCTCTGATCTTTAGATCTATAATTGCATCAATTGCGTTGATTTTTTGGACCGTACTCATATTTTCAAACCCTAATTCATTGGCTTGTTTAATAATATCCATGCCTTCCATAATAATTTCCTTATTTTTTATTTTAATTATCTTTTAAATTCTTTATTAAAGACTTATACACCATAAATATTCTAACCTTCTATAGCAATATTTTCACTATTGAAGCTATAGTATATTTTCCTAATAATCAACCTATATCTCCATTATATATTCTTGTATTTCATTTTCTACAAAAAATAATGGTGATTTTAATCCTACAAGACAACTAGTTTATTTAATCTTAAAACTATTAAAAATATCACTAATGCGTAGCTTTATTTAATCGTACTGCCATTTTACTACCATATTAGAGTTCTTTAAAGTAATAGAATAATAATTTGATTAGAAAATATGAAAGTAGTGTATATAGGGCTAAAAGCCCTATAAGAGGAAGAAGTTACAATAAACTTAGTTAACTGTAACTTCTTTTTCAGTACCTTCCCAGATACCATGTTTAGTACAGTAACCATGTGCAACAAGTTTAAGTTTTTTACCTGTTGGGATGATTGTAAATGTAGTTGTGTTATGTGCTTTAGTGTTACCAAGTGTTCCTGGAACATACGTAGCTTTTGCAAGTTGAGTATCACCATCAAAAAGTGTTACTGATTCAATGTAGTGATCGAAATCATCTGGGTGAGTATATTCATTACCCATTTTTACAGTTACTTCAAATGGCTCACCAGCAGTCGCTGTATCTGCACAGTGAATAAATGGAGAGTGTCTGTCTATAAGATCTTTTTTTGCTTCTCTATCGATTTCTGAGATGTCTTGGTATTTGTTAATTTTTGGCATTTTATTTCCTTTTTTATGTTTTGTAAGATTATTATAGCACAAATTTAATTAAATAGGATAAAAATTGTCTTATTTAATTAAATTTTCCAAAATAAAAGTCGAAAAAGACTCGAAGTGTATAGTTTGGTTCATAGTCATACTGTTTATGAAAGCTTACAGAAGGTCGTACTTCATAGTAAAACCATTTACGCCAAATATTTGCTCTCCAAGAAAAAGAGGTGACATAATCATGAATACCACCATATTTTTTTGTTTTAGGATGGGGAACATCTTTTTCAGTCGTATACTGATACTCCGTATTTCCAAAAAAGGATTGTGTAAATCCAAAGCCAGTATTTTCCTTTGTACTTCTATAGTATTGGGCAGATAATGCATAATTCATACCATCAATTTCTTCTTGAGTACTTCTATAAAGCTGTATTCTAAAAAGTGATTTTTCACTTACTTTTTTATCAAAATAAATATTTGTTTCTTCTTCAAATTTATCATCAGTCGAATATTTAAACAACTGAACTGGATCTATCAACCACTCATCTATATTTATGGGCATATTAAATCTTGCTTTAACAAATGGATCTATCCCACTTAAACCAATTGAATATCTAGATAGTATCTTGTGTCTTGATGCGAAATAGTGGATTCCAATGTCAGGTGAATCATTTCGATTTGCTGAAGTGTCCTTTAATATCTCATCCGCATTGTCCAAAGTAAGATCATCAACAAATATCTTAAATCTTTTCCTACTTTTACTAAATGGCATCTGTGCTCTGACTGTCAAGTCAAAATCATTAGATCCTTTAGATTGAAAATAACTTTCTACTCGCACACGGACATAAGTATTCTCCGTCTCATTCAAATATTTTTCATTCTGAAAAAACTGATCTACTGAGTGAACTTTTTCTTCGACTGTACTGATAGTTTTTTTAGTTTCATCAACCATTGTATTGCTCGGTGCAATAGTTGTATGAGTTTTTACAGCTCTTGTTTGCGTTGGGATAATAACTCTATTAATTTTAACAGCAGTTGCATTATCCTCAGCATCTGTTATATTTGCCTCGAGAAGAGTGATATTCTCTTCAACATCTTCAGGATCAGTGGTATTGGTTTCGTTGTCATCTAGCCAATTACTCAATGTTGTATCTATGATGTCTGACCATTCAATCACTGTTTCAGATATACTTTTATGTAGTTTGTCTATATAGCTAGATTCACCTTGTATAGTACTGTTACTATCCGCATAATTAAGTGACAATACTAATGATGAAATAACAATAACCCTTAAGACAATAATCACAATGCGATCCTTATAAAGACTACTACATAATATAGTATAATACTTTAACTTAAGATAATTTCATTAGTGCATCATGCATATCAAAATAAGCGATAAAAAATTCAAACATCACTCTCCAGAGTATCTCTATACAGAAGAAGGTTATAAAAAAGGCACTGTATACTATGAGTCTTTGCTTAAATATAGTGTAGGTTTCTATCTCTGCTTTATATACAGTTTTTATCCAACGTATAAGATACCAGCTAAATATAGGTATGAGTAGAGCACCTACATAATATATAAGAATCAGTATAGTAGGGGTAATAAATGTTTGAAATGTTAAAAAATCTTTCATTTTATTCCTTTATAGTACTATTCCTTTAATCATGAAGTATATTGCTGCCGACAATACTCCAGCAGCCGGAACAGTAATGATCCATGCGGCTACAATCTTTTTTACTGCATTTCGTTTAACATATTTAACTTTTTCAGCATTTTTAAGTTCTTTTTTTGCAGATTTAATTTTCTCTTCTTCATCATCAATCATTTGATAAAGAGTCACAATTCTTTGGTAGTCCTCTTTCTGTTTTTCAGCTTTATCTTCAAGTATTTTAAGGTCAGTATTATATGCCTTTATTAGTTCTCTTTCATCAATAATGATTTCTTCTTCATGAACTATTTCTTCATTTAAATTTTTTAAGTCAAGATATTCTCTTAAAAAACCAACACCAAAGATACCACCTATTGCGATATGAGTAGAGGAAACAGGAAGTCCAAGTTGAGAAGCGATAATAACAGTAATAGAAGCTGCCATAGCTACAGAAAATGCTCTCATTTGATCTAGTTCAGTAATCTCACCACCAACAGTTTTGATAAGTTTCGGTCCGTAAAGTGCAAGTCCTATAGCAATACCAACAGCCCCAACTGCCATAACCCATAAAGGGATACTTGCTTTTGTCGAAATTCCACCTGTCATTACTGCATCATTTATCGCGGCCAATGGTCCGATAGCATTTGCAACATCATTTGCACCATGAGCAAAACTCAAAAGTGCCGCTGCAAAAATAAGTGGTACGGTAAAGAGTTTATTCACAGCAGCTCTAGTATTTTCAATATGATTTCCTTTTTTAAAAACAGTCACTTTAAGTATAAAATAGACAATTCCTGCAACGATAAGTCCAAAGAGTGCTGCAACAAGAAAAGAAGGTTTTTTCTCATCAGGAAGGAATACCAATGCTTCAACAATAGAAGGCCAAACTTTTTTAAGGCCTTTAAGTGTTAAGTATGTAACAAATGCCCATGTCATAATAGATACATATATGGGTACCCATTTCATAGCAGACTTTGTTTTATTATCTTTGTAAATAATGGTTTTTTTGATCGCAAAAAGGAAACTTGCAGCTATTATGCCACCTAAAACTGGAGATATAACCCATGAAGCTGCAATTTTACCCATTGTGCCCCATGCAACTATACCAACACCACCTGCAGCAATACCGGCACCCATAACTCCACCTACAATGGAGTGTGTTGTCGATACAGGTGCTTTAGCTGCTGTAGCAAAATTCAACCATACTGCTGCAGCTAATAGCGCTGCCATCATAGCCCAAATAAATGTATCTGTATTACCACCAAAAGCATTTATATCGATAATACCTTTCTTTATAGTTTTTACAACATCACCACCTGCAATAAATGCACCACTAGCTTCAAATACGGCAGCAATAGTAATAGCACCCCCCATTGTCAGAGCTTTTGATCCTACTGCAGGTCCAACATTGTTTGCAACATCGTTTGCTCCGATATTCATAGCCATGTAAGCACCAAAAAGTGCAGCAACAGCTAAAAAAACATTATTGGGTACTTCTCCTGTCTTCATAAAACTATAGATTAATACAGAAATCATAAAAAATAGTGCCGTTCCAAGCCTGAAAAACTCACCGGAACTGCTTTTCATTGCTTCTTTTTCCATTTTCTTTGCCATCTGTATCATTTCAATTTCCATATACTCATTCTCCAGCTATTTAAGCATAATTAAATATTATTTAAAAAAATTATACTATATTATGCTTAAATAAATATAATCAATTATTAAATAAATAATCAATTTTATTTATTTAATAATTTGTGTGAAATATTCATAGAACTACAAGTTTGTTTGCTTATATGGAAAAGAATAAAATAGGGAAGAGTATAATAACTATAAAGTATGAGAACACTACTCTAGCACTTCAAAAGGAGCTAATCCACTGTAATTAACATCTTTACTTTCTTGACAACAATTGAGTGCTGATTTTTCTGGATTTTCTATAAAATCATATCCTCTATAGATAGTATAAATACCAAAAAGAATGACTATGATAGATGCTAAGTTCATCATCACTTTTCTAAATGAACTTTTGCTAAGAAGCTGCGTAAAAAAACCCAGACTAAAAAGTGCTGGTATCGTACTAAGACTAATGATAAACATCACCAGTGCAGTGGCCAAAGGCACCTAAAAAAGCAATAGTAGCAATTGATAAAACATCAATACTTTCCATCTATTTTCCTAATAACTTTTTTCTTATCTTTGGATTCCCTAAATGTTCACCCCTGTATACATAGAGTTCCATTGTAGAAAAGTCTATCGCATTTTCAATTTTATGTTCTCTAGCACCAAAACCATAATGCATAGCTGTTTCATCAGCCCGTCCATACCATGCCTTTCTTGCATCTATCCATCTCTCGGTATCTATGCTATAGATCCAAATATTTGCAGTCTTTTTAAACGCTTTATCCTGTAGCCATAAGGCCATACAGGCAGGATCATCAAAAAACCACGTTCTGCCATCCGGAGAAACTACCTGTGATGAGTTTCTTTTGGTTGTAATGAGCATTTTACAATAGGGATCATTGGTAAAATTCACTTTTAAAGGTAAGACTTCCATTTTAGTATTACCCTTAATGATGGTAATTGGTTGATCATTTTTTGCCATAGAGACAAACACAACAGCGATAATCGCCATAATCACAAGGATGATAAGTAAAGGTATAAGTTTTTTCATAAAGACTCCATTTTTATAATAATACACCGTTTCTCAGATAATAAACTGCCACGTAGGCTGTACATAGCAGTACAAATAAACTAAGTAAAGCAATGACTATTTTTTTTGACTTCAGATCTGTTTTTACCAACCAGAGTGTGGATACAGCATCACTTAATCCAATGTAGCTTCCCATAAACAAAGATCCCCATAATAGATACCCTACATAGTAATACTCAGATTGCAACATACAGAAGGGGCATTTATGTGTAGGAAGTTGATAGATATATGTTCCAAAAAAATAGACTACTGAGTAGTAAGCAATAAAAACAAAGAGTATATTTGTGAGTATGTAAAGGATCGTATATCCGATTTTAATGGTTAATATAAGCAAAATATAAAGCAGATAAAAAAGAACTAACAATAAGGTCACACTCAAACCAAAGGGGAGGGGATTGGCACCTTCAAATTGACCAAACAGTGCAGAACAACAACTTACAGGCATATGGG
>NZ_JBFENQ010000066.1:0-9406 GCF_041551015.1 Sulfurovum sp.
AAGAAGGCATCCATACTGTAGAGAGTGTCTCCTATCACTGCGGCATCATCACCAATATGCTTGGAACTTAGTTTGTTTATGAGGTATTGTTCTTTATCTATATTATTCATTGGTAAAATTGTAACATACTTAAATCGTTTTCCCTTTAGTCCATTCTATATGGTTTATTTCATAGTACTATAAGCTATACTCAATGTTATATATTTTATACGGAGCGATTAATGTCATACAAACTTGAAATAAGAGCATTCTTTTTTAATGCAAAAACAGACTACCTGCCTTACTATAAAAACTTCAACATTAGTGTAGATGCAGAAGCTACAGCAAAAGATCTGCTTGCACAGATACAAGATGTAAACGAGAATTTTAGCTATTCGAAACAAAAGCTTGTAATGAAGATAAATGGATTGGTTATAGAAGCGAAACAACCTGTTTCTGAACTTGTAGAAAGACTAGGTACATCTCTGCAAATAGATCCGGTGAACAGCTATCGTTCAAATGATGGACTTAAGATCAATGACAGTGACTTCATGCAAAGTTTTGAACTATTAGCACCATATGCTTCAGAGTCAGATCTAAAATACTATAAAACATTGTATGCACTCCATTATGCATCAGAAACAGAAAAATTTAACCATGAATACATCGGTGATGCAGTACTTGTTTTAGCTCATAAAATGATCACTGAAGGGTCAGAGCATAGAGAAGCTATACTTGATGCTATCACTTCTGCAAATTCAGGGTTGTTTGACTGTGAGTATGAAAATAATCTTTTTAACGCTCAAGATCATACTGCTGCGATAGATGAGCTTAAAGCTATGGCTAAACCGGAAGAAGGACCTTCTCTGTGTGCAAAACTTATAGCACGTTTTTCTAACAAAGAGGAAAAAAAGGTTGAAGTAGTCGTGCCAAAAAGAGCTGTAGAGACTATTGAAAACCTAGAAGAGAAACAGGTGGCACATTATCATGGTATTGCTTCCCATGATGAAACGCATAAGTTGATAGCAGAAATGGATATGAAAGGTGTTCATTTCTCAAGATCAGGCAAACTTTCTGGACTTAGTATATTAAATGACAACAAAGACCTCGCCTTTAAAAAAGCAGGAGCAATACTTTTAGATGCTTATGACAGTGGAGCTGAAGTTCTTGTGGTCGAAGATGTTGCTGTTCTCGACATGTTTAAGAAAAACTTCTCTGCCATCGAAAAAACTATAGGTAGAAAGATGATAGGTTTAGAACTTATCTCTGCTGAGGACTTTGTTTCTCAGCTAAACGCTATCGTAGCATAATTAACAAATAGCGTGATATTTCTGTCACGCTACTAAACTATACACCACTTCATTTTTAATCCCTTAAACTCCCATTTTATAACTAAAATTAATGCTTAAAAAGATATGATAAAAGCAAATTGTAAACAAAAGGATATAGATACTATGAGCAAAAACTCAGATATTAAAATCTACGAATATGACGCAGTTGTTGTTGGTTCTGGTTTAGCTGGTTTGGCTGCGGCTAAAGAGTTGACAGAGGCAGGAAAAAAAACAGCGGTCATTACTAAACTTCATCCATTAAGATCTCACTCAGGTGCTGCACAAGGTGGAATTAATGCCGCTCTTGGTAAAGATGATTCTACAGAACTTCATGAATTTGATACGGTTAAAGGATCTGATTATCTTGCAGATCAGGACTGTGTTGAACTTATGTGTAGTAAAGCTCCTGAGACCATCAGATGGGCAGAAAGAATGGGAGCTGTTTTTTCAAGAAATGAAGAAGGTGACATAGCTATCAGACCTTTTGGTGGGCAGTCTCAGCCTAGAGCATGTTATGCAAAAGACAGAACAGGTCTTACACTCCTTCAGACTATTTATGAGCAAGCTTTCCGTGCAGGTGTAGAGATCTTTGATGAGTGGTATGCTGCTGACCTACTCTATGAAGATGGAAAAGTATCTGGTGTTGCTGCGTATGACATTCGTAACTCTGAACCGGCTATATTTAATGCTAAAGTAACGATGTTTGCTACAGGTGGTCACGCTAGAGCATTTAGATTTAACTCAAATGCACATGCAAATACAGGTGATTCACTCTCTATCGTAGCACGTCACGGTCTTCCACTTGAAGATATGGAGTTTGTTCAGTTCCACCCAAGTGGACTTGGTGGTTCGGGAGTACTTATCTCAGAAGCGGCACGTGGTGAAGGTGGGCGTCTTTATAACTCTGAAGGTGAAAGATTTATGACTAAGTATGCACCAAATGCTATGGAACTTGCTTCTCGTGATGTTGTATCCAGAGCTATTATGGAAGAGGTACGTCAAGGTAGAGGTGTAGGTAAAGATGGTCAGTCAGTAAACATTGACCTTACACACCTTGACCCGGAGATCATTTTAACACGTCTTCCAGAACTACGTGAACTTGCTATTGCATTCCAGGGACAGGACATGCTTAAAGAGCCTATTCATATTTCTGCTACTGCACACTACTCTATGGGTGGAATACCTACGAACATTAACTGTCAAGTTCGTAAGAACCCAAGAGAATTGGTAGAAGGTTTCTATGCTGCAGGTGAATGTTCTTGTGTATCAGTGCATGGTGCAAACCGTTTGGGTGCGAACTCAGTACTTGAAGCCCTTCTTTTTGGTCGTCATGCTGGTGAAAACATGGTTAAGGCATTGGATGAAGGTATCGAGTTACGTAAAGCATCTGCTTCAGATGCAGACAGAATGCTAGCAGAGATGAACAAACTCAAAACTTCTGGTGGTAATGAAACAGTGCCAGGGCTTAGAAATGAACTTCAGATTGGTATGACTGCTGATGCAGGTGTATTTAGAACCAAAGAATCTTTAGAGAGACAAATCAAATTGATCGATGAGTTGTTAGAAAGATTTAACAACATCCGTATCGATGATAAATCTGATACATTTAACACAGACCTTCAAGAAGCGATAGAACTTGGTCATATGTTAGAGTTCTCTAAGTTCATCGTGGTTGGAGCGCTCAATAGAGAAGAGAGTCGTGGTGGGCATTACCGCGAAGACTTCCCTACTAGAAATGATGAAAAGTTCTTGAAGCATACTTACGCATACATGGATAAAGATTTTAACATTACTCAAGAATGGGGTGATGTAGTGCTTGGTAAGTTTGAGCCAAAAGAAAGAACATATTAAGGAGGTCATGATGAGCGAAACTAGAAAAGTAACAATAAAAGCATTCAGGTTTAATGCTGAAACAGACTATCTTCCATACATTAAACAGTATGAAATGGAAGTAGGAAAAGATGAATTGATCCTTGACCTTATGAACAGAATAAAGTGGGAACATGATGGTTCTTTCTCTTATAGACGTTCTTGCCGTCATGGTATCTGTGGAGCTTGTGCTATCAAAGTAAATGGGAAAGCAGTTCTTGCATGTAAACAAAATGCCATAGAGTTATTAGACCTTTTCGATAATGATATCACACTTGAACCAAGTTCTAAAAAACGTGCAGTAAAAGATATGATCATCGATAAATCTGACTTCTGGGAAAAACATGCAGCGATCAAACCTTATGTGGTTGCAGATGTTGACCCACGTCCAACACATGAGACAAAGCAGTCTATTGCAGAATTTAATAACTTCTTAGACTCAGATCTTTGTATCCAGTGTGGTGCGTGTCACTACTCTTGTCCTGCACTTGAAGTGAATCCAGAGTTCTATGGACCGGCGGCTTTTGCAGCAGCCTATAGATTTACTGTAGATACCAGAGATAACGCTGGTGCAGAACGTCTAGAGTTGACAGCGCAAGAGGGTCAAGGTGTTTGGGACTGTGTTAAATGTTTTGAATGTGCAGAAGCATGTCCAAAAGAGATCAATCCTATAGAGAAGATCACAAAACTTCACAACTTACAGTTTGAGCAAGGTATTGCTGAAAGTAATGTTGCTACACGTCACGCAGAAGGTTTCCTAAGAGGTATGAAGAAAACTGGATACCTAGATGAAGCGGATATTGTACTCTACTCTGAGGGTTACATGGGTATGTATAAGCACTTAGGTACAGCGATGAAAATGTTTAAATCTGGTAAAATCCACTGGCATTCAGGTATACCATTCATAGACAGTATTCCAAAGATCAAAAACTTAGATGAAGTTCAAAAGCTTATTGAAATTTCACAAACAAATAAACTGTAAGGAGAACAGATGAGTCAATTACATTACGCATTATTTACAGGATGTACTGCTAAGCAGTCTACACCTGAGTTACTTTCATCTACACTTGCAGTAGCTGATAAGTTAGGGATTAAAATCACTATACTGGAAGAAGCAAGTTGTTGTGGTGCAAGCCATTTACAAGACTTTGATGAGTTCTTGGCACATGTATTGAATGCCAGAAACATTTGTTATGCAGAAAAACTGGGTCTTACGATGATCACTATCTGTAATACTTGTCAGCTTAACTCTGCTATGACAAAACACGCATTGGACAAAGACCCAGAACTTAAAGCCAGAGTAAACGAAAAACTTGCAGAAGTTGGACTGGAGTACAAAGGTACATCTGAGATCAAACACTTCCTTTATGCTATCATCGATGAGTATGGATTGGAAAATGTAAAAGATAAGGTTACTACACCACTTAGCCACTTAAACATTGCACCATTCTATGGTTGTCATAACATCAGACCATCTGAACTTCATGAAGATGCAAATGGTCATGAAAACCCATACAACCCTACTTCTCTTGACAGTCTTATAGATGCACTAGAGGGTAACCCTGTAAACTATGAGAGTAAAAACAAATGTTGTGGTTTCCACGTAGAGCTTCAAGCAAACCACACATCTGAAGTACTGGCAGGTAATGCCCTACTTGATGCTATAGATAACGCTGCAGACCTTATGGTAACACCATGTCCACTTTGTCACTTGAAAATGGATACATATCAAGACAGTATCGGTAAAGTAATGGGTCGTGATGTAGAGCTTCCTGTATTACACATGCCTCAAATGGTTGCTCTTGCGCTTGGATGTACAGAAAAAGAGATCGGTCTTAACTTCCACGTTCAAAAAGCAAAACATCTTTATACTGCATAAAAAACTACCACCTTTTTTAATTCGTTCCAAATGAAACTTTGGGACGATATATCTACTTCATAAACAAAAAATCACTATTATTAAGTTATTTAAAACGTGCTATAATCAAATGTTTAAAGTTTATCTTCATACTTAACACAAATTTAACACTATAGTTATAATATAAAGAAATAAAATGAATAGGATGGAATTATGAAAAAAATTGTTTTACTACTGGCAGCATTGATAATGGTAAGCACAAATGGTTTTACTGAGGAAATGAAACATGAGATGAAAGTAACAAGTGCTAAGAAGATGCCAACACGTTTTCAGGCTGTTTCTCCAGATAAAGCAATGATACTTCAAGAAGGTGAAAATAAAATGTATTGTCCTAAGTGTGGGATGACACTACCAATGTTTTATAAAACAAATCATGCTGCACATGTCGATGGTAAAAGTGAGCAGTATTGTTCTATCCACTGTTTGGCTGAAACTATCGCTGATGGGGGGAAAGTTACTGGCATTAAAGTGGTTGATAATACCACTCTAGAATTCATCGATGTTATTAACTCATGGTATGTTGTTGGTAGTTCAAAACCAGGTACGATGACTATGACAAGTAAATATGCATTTGGTAAAAAAGGTGATGCAGAGAAGTTTGCTAAAGAATTTGGTGGAAAAGTAATGACTTTTTATGCTGTTTTAGACTCTGTTAAAAGTACATTGGCTCAAGAGAGTGCTATGGTACAGAAAAAACAAGCAATGATGGCTCAAAAAGGTGGAATGATGTATCAGGAGATGTGTACACCTGTTGATGCTAATTTCACAAGTACTGCTGAAGCTAAATCATACTTAACTACGCAAAAACCTTGTGGTGAGATCAAAGGTAGTCAACTACAGGCAATCGGGCTTTACTTAAACTCACGTAACAAGTAAGGTTCCTTGTGAGACGGATTTTATTAGTTACTTTTATACTTTTAGGATTAGCATATGCAGAAGGTATCTCCCCTTCCAAATATGCCAAGCTTGTTCAAAAAGGTGAGAATGTAGCTTTAAAACTCTGTGATGAAAACAAACTCTTCAAAATCAAAAGTAAAAACTTCCATGAGATCCTTCATCAGATAGATGACATTAAACCTTGTATAGCTCTTAATACACGTAATAAAGAAGCTTTGGCTTACTTTCTTATGGCAGGTCAGTCTGAGAGTCTCACAGCTGTTAAAGGTCAGATGGAGGTACCTACAGAAGTCAAATGTCCTGTATGTGGTATGTTTGTTGCCAAGTATCCTAAATGGGCTGCACTGATTGATGTAGAAGGTAAGAAAGACTACTTTGATGGTGTGAAAGATATGATGAAGTTTTACATCTTTGATGTAGATTTTCCTTATGACAGAAGTAAAATTACCCAGATAGAAGTCACAGACTTCTATACGCTCCAAGCTATAGATGCGAAGCAGGCTTTTTATGTCATAGGCTCAGATGTCTTTGGTCCCATGGGAAATGAACTTATACCTTTCTTAACTAAAGAAGCAGCACAAAACTTTATGACTGACCATAGTGGTGAAAAGATCATTCTTTTTGAAGAGATCACACCCAAGCTCGTTATGGGCCTTGATGGTCTAGAATATACTGAATAATCCATAGGATATACGTTTGATAAAACCTTTTGTAGCCTTTGCATGCTTATTGATACTTATGCTCTTTATAATGGGCTCGCACTATGTACTTTCCCCTACTGATAAAGCTATAAAGGTTGTACAACAGATAACTGCACTTACACATATGGCCCCACTCTCTTTAAGTGTAGCCTATGATGAGTCTGTTTATAACAGCACTTACCCTGAAATGCAAGGATTAGGCAGAATGGATTTTATCTATGAACGCTAATGCTTTTTGGCACTTCCTTACGTTACAGCTCTTTAAAGAACGTAGTAAACATTTGAGTATCATAGGTATCTCTGTAATGATCCTTTTTCTACTCTCCTCCGTACTGTTCATCTCTTCTTCACTACGTTTTTCTTTAGAAGAGACATTAAAAGTGCAACCTGATTTTGTAGTGAGTCGTATACAAGGTGGAACAGAAGTTCCTACTCCAACGAGCTGGGGAGATGAACTACTCGACATCTATGGTGTGACTAAAGTGACATCCAGAGTCTATGGACGTTATTTTTTTGAAGATAAAAAGAGCTCTTTTCTCATAGTTGGCGTGGATTTTCTAGAAGAACAAAGTCATAAAAACCTTCAAAAACTTATAGACACCACCGATATAAAAGCCTTTTTTAATGGTAATCAAATGTTAGTAGGTGAAGGTGTTAAAGCGTACCTTGATGCACATTTTTACAAAGATGCCTATAATTTCTTAACGCCTAAAGGTGTATTTGAAAAAGTAAATATTTTTAATGTGCTTCCATCCCAGACCAATATCATAGCCAATGATATGATGGTTATGCCTATCGATCTGGCTCGCAAGATCTTAGGGTATACTGATGATGAAGTCTCAGACATTACATTCAGTGTACCTAACCCAGATGAGTGGAACATGATGACAGACAAAGTTTCTGCTTTGCATTATGATCTACGCGTGGTCAATAAAAATGATGTACAAAAATCTTATGAAAACCTTTATAATTACAAAGGAGGTCTGTTCCTCATTCTCTTTTTAGTCGTTCTTGCTACCTTTACTTTAATACTCTATCAACGTTATAGCATGGTATACTCAACAGAGAGACGACATATAGGGTTACTGCGTGCTTTGGGCTGGAGTATTAACAATGTATTGAAACTTAAATTTATGGAGACAGTGGTTGTGGTGCTTATCTCTTATGCTGTAGGAGTGTTCATCGCCTATATTTATGTATTTATAGCGGGAGCACCCTTACTCAAAGAAGTCTTTTTAGGTGGACAAAATTTGCATAACACACTTAACTTTGTTCCTATTTTTGATTTCTCTGTTTTCACTTCTATCTTTCTCCTCTATGCTCTGCCTTTCATCGCAGCAGTATTGATACCTGTATGGAGAGTCTCTGTGACTGATCCAAAAGAGGCTATGCTATGACAGAAAAGTTAATGATACAAATAGAAGACCTCTATAGAACATTTCATCAAGGGAACAATGAGATCCCTGTACTCAAAGAGATAAACCTTAACATACATGAGGGTGAATGTATTGTCTTAAAAGGTGTAAGTGGTAGTGGTAAAACAACCCTCCTCTCACTTATTGCAGGACTTGATAAACCCAGTGCAGGTAAAGTACTTATAGAAGGTGAGCCTATAAGTAAACTTCCAGACCTTTTTGCTTCTGAGCTTCGTGCCAAAAAAATTGGAATGATCTTTCAGCACTTTAACCTTTTTGAACATTTGTCTGTCAATGAGAATGTCACGATTCCTCTTATACCATCTGGATTAAAAATGAATGAGATTCATGATAAGGTAGATGAAGCATTGAAAGTGGCAAACATAAGCCATAAGAAAGAGACCCTTACATCTAGACTTTCAGGTGGAGAAAAACAGCGTACAGCCATTGCTAGAGCGCTAGTAGCCGATCCAAACATTATTTTGTGTGATGAACCTACTGCAAATCTAGACAGGGACAACTCATTGTTGTTTATAGATATACTTGGAAAGTTACATAGTATGGGTAAAACCATTGTAATTGCAACACATGACCCTTTATTTGACAGTTTATCCTTTGAGAATACTATTGTCCCTATGGTTGATGGTAAGATAGTATAAAGTATGAATGAAGCACTCCTCTCAAATCAAGTCATCGTTTTTCTACTGAGTGAAGCTACACTTTTCACACTATTGACTGTAGCATTTGCAGTTTCGTTAAAAGTCTTGCTAAAATGGGATTTTGAGAGCTTTACTCCATTTCAATTTGCTTTGGAAAGACAGGCTTATCTGGTGAGTACTATCATTCTTTTTGTCTTTTTAATGAAGTTTCTTTTGGTAGTCTATTTTATTTTCACTATCGATACTTTATCACTTTTATTGCCAGGTGCCATGTGTGGTGCAGGTGTAATAAAAGCCAACGTATACGGTTCATATCTTTTAATATTGAAACTATCTATACTTTTTTTACTAACGCTTTGGATCTATGTACATACTTATGATATGCATACAAAGAACCATCAATGGTTCAGACAAAAGTCATGGCTTTTTAGTCTTATCTTTGTATTGATCATTTTGGAACTGGGTTTGGATTTCAATTACTTCTCAAATATTGATACCCATATGCCTGTAAGTTGTTGTTCTGCACTGTTTGGTCAATTTGAAGGTGCCAATCCCCTCCCCTTTGGTTTGAGTGTGACCTTATTGTTAGTTCTTTTTTATCTGCTTTATATTTTGCTTATATTAACCATTAAAATCG
>NZ_JBFENQ010000067.1:0-9305 GCF_041551015.1 Sulfurovum sp.
TCTTTAGCTCTATCACCTCGTAAAGTATCTGCTGTTCTGAGCAGTCCATCACTCAAATATCTAACTCGATAGCCTTTTAGGTATAGAAATATTCGAGCGATGTTGGCTCTGTCATTGTGCGGACATGCTGTAACTATGAGCTTGTTCTTATCTAATTCATCTAAACGCTTTGGTAATTCATTGAGAGGAATATTTTTTGCAAAGCCCATATGCCAAGCCTCAAACTCTTCTTTGAAGCGTATATCAATAAGTTGTGCTTTATTATTTGCTACTAACTCTAACATTTCATATGTAGAGATCTTCATGTCTTTACGTGCCTTGTAGTCAAAATTTTGAAGATAGGTATCAAAGTCTTCAGTATGTATCAGTGTTGTTATAAAAACCAAAAACAGTAAGGTTTTTTTCATAGGTACTCCTTATAAATTATCTTAAATAAATCACCAATTATGACAATTCTACTACAGTCCATCTCAAAAACAACCCAATAAGCTGAAATAGTACTTTTTTTCATGTTCTTCAACCAAAAGGTTAAATAGTCAGCTATATGTTAAGTAGGGAAAATATATAATCTGATGAATTTAGTTAATAATAAATATACCAAAGGAATTGAAATGAAAAAAATCATGATACTTATACTTATAACATTAGGGCTTAACGCTACTGAAATAAATTGGTTGGAAAGCTATACAAAAGCATCGGAAATCGCTAAAGCAGAGAATAAACCAATGTTAGTCTTTATCAATAGACCAGACTGCGGTGCATGTAATGTGATGAAGGAAATAACTTTTACAGATAAGAGCATTTATCCTTATATAAATGAACATTTTGTACCTGTGTCACTTAATATAGATAAAAACGATGCACCTAAATCTCTACAAGCAGAGATGACACCTACATTTCATTTTGTAAAATATGATGGAACTAAAATCAGAGAGACACTTGTGGGTGGAAAGACGGGTAAATTTTATCTGAACATACTCAAAGAAGCTGTATCAGCCTATAAATAATGAAAATCCTCCTCCCACTTTTTCTTTTTTCTCACGTTTTTCTTTACGCAGATCAGGGAGGCAATACCCCTCAATTAGTAGAAAAAAATGATAAACTGGTCTTTAGTTTTCAATACAGAGGACGTTTTGACATTTATGATGGGGTCAACAAACTTGCTTACGGTGATGATTCGATAGATGCAAAAGGTAATGTGCGTGGTGAATCTGATGATACTATCTATTTGCAGCAGATCATTACAGGATTAATTTATAAACCAAATGACGACTGGACATTAAAAGCATTCATCTATGATGCACGTTCATGGGGATCCTCTTTAGATGCAAATGATTTTATCAAAAACCCTGGAACCTCTGATGAATACGTCATGAGTTTTTACGATGATCATTTAGAGCTCTTTGAAACATACATTAGGAGACATAACCTTTTTAACAAAAATATTACTTTTACTTTAGGACGTCAACAACTCGGATATGGTGATCGTCGTATTTTTGGTCCAGGTAAATGGGGCAATACTATGGGATGGTTATGGGATGCAGCACATCTCTCTTATAAAGAGGATAAAAACTTCATTGATGTATGGTATGGGCAGACACGGACCAAAGAAGCAAATGATTTTAGTATAAAACACAAACACCGCTTTCAAGGCATAGGCCTTTATTCACACATTGAAGTGTCTTCTTTCAAAATTGAACCTTTTTTTGCATGGCGAAACAACCTTTATCATGATGTGACACCAGAACAAGATTATTATTATGCTGGAGCCAGGATTTTTGATCTGACCCCTGGGTTCATCTATGACATGACAGGGGTTAAACAGTTTGGAAGTTCTGAAGAGAAGGACGCAGATGCCTATGCCTATGTAGTTAATGGAGGATATCAATATGATAATCAATATAAACCTACTTTTACTTTAGGTTATGTATATGCTTCAGGAGACGAAAATCCCAATGACAATAAAATGGAAACATTTACAGCACCTTTTGGTGCTAATGATGGTCTACATTATGGACGTATGGATGTAATGTTCTGGGCAAATATGTCTGATGTACAGGCAAAATTCTCTATAGTACCAATTCCTAAAATGAAACTTCAATTAGAATATCATCATTTCAATCTTGCAGACGCTCATGATAAATGGTACTTTTTTGGTTATCAAAATAAACCAGGAAACAGTTATACTCATGTAGGTAATGAAACAGATATTATTCTTAAATATCAAATGACTGAAAATACTAGTTTCTTAGGAATCTTTTCCTATATGGATTCAGGAGAGTTTATTACTGAAAATGATATTGCTCAAAATGATACAGTTAAGACTTTTTTACAGTTTATTTATAAATTCTAGAGCAGGTGCCTCTTCTTGGATATGAAATAAAAACTAAATACCTTATTTTAAAAACCTTATAAAGTTATATATTTTATAAGGTTTTTACTAGCGCTATTCTTTTTAAAATATAATTCTTAACATTATTTAGGCGGTTTTTAAATACAAGCAGAGCTACTACTTTATCTTTTCCTAGAATATCAAGATTCCTTTCTGTAAACCTTTCATAAAACTTATGCTATCATTTACAAAACTGTAAACAGGGATGAATATGGAAAAGTTGATGAAGCCTGCTGAGTATGCACAAGAGATTGGTATCTCTAGACAAGCAGTCTATGCGAAGATCAAGCGGGGGATATTGACAGCGAAAAATGTAGAAGGTAAACTTTACATTGTAGTTGACAATGATAGTGTGCAAGAAACAAGCTCTAGTGAAAAAGAGACAACGGCAACAATAAAGAAGGACACTTCCCCCAAAACCAACACTTCTATACCTGCAACGGATAACAAAGACTATAAAGCATTGTTGAAAGCCAAAGATGAGACTATCTCGGTACTCAAAGGCACCGTCAAAGACCTTAAAAAATCCAATAAACAAATATCTACAACACTTAGAGGGGAGATAGACTTGCTCAAAGATGCATTTTATGAGATGCGTACTCTGTATGTCCATCAGTTAGAGCAAAAAAAATCACAAGAGGCAATAGAAGTGATCTCGGAAGAAGAGAGTGTGGATGTTGAAGAAGATCGTTGGATAGGACTTAAAAAGTTCTTCAAACAGCATAAGATCACAAAAGAAAAAGAACAGGCAAAAATTACAAAACGTTTGAAAAAAGCGTACAGGTCTGGTGATGAGCGTATCATGGGAGTGGAAGACAAGCTCAAGTTCAACGCAAACAAAAGTTATAAGGACATCTTGAAATAATGCAACTTCTTAAAGATTTCTCAAAAGAGTATAGTCTCTTTGCCGCAATAATCACTTATTTTGTGATCAGTCATTTTGAACATACTTTGGTACAGACAACGCTAGGGAACTTCATTGGTTTTTCAGTTTTGTTTGCAGTGATAATCTATGCAGCAATGTCTGTAGCGCATCATGCAGAGATGTTGGCAGAAAAGTTTGGAGAACCTTATGGAACACTGATCTTAACGATCTCCGCGGTGGTGGTTGAGATAGTCATCATCGCCATTATGATGATACATGAGCATAATCCTGAGTTGGCACGTGATACAATCTATGCAGCGATTATGCTTGATATCAATGCTTTACTGGGATTGGCAGCAATCATAGGGGGGATAAAGTACGGTGAACAGCCTTACAATATAGATTCTTCAAATTCTTATCTTTCCATGCTTCTTGTTGCCATAGGTATTGCTATGGTGGTACCGCATTTCATGGACGCGGCCCATATCGATACTTATATGATGTTTAATGTGGTGATGTTCATTTTGCTCTATATTACATTTACGCGTATTCAGGTAGCCTCCCATAGATACTTTTTTGAGTATGAACCTGAAGAAGCTGAATTGTGTGACGCAGAGGGAAACTGCGAACATCATCATAAAATCAATGGATGGTACCATAGTGTAAATCTTATCATGGCTATCATCATGATCGGGGTTCTCTCTGAAATTCTGGCTGTTTTTATGAGTAATACACTGCAAACGTACGGATTACCTCTCTCTATAGGTGCAGTAGGCGTAGCCATTATCTCAGCTGCACCAGAGCTCATTACTGCTGTACGTGCAGCGCTTGATAATCGTATGCAAACCGTTGTCAATATCGCTTTGGGTGCTTCTTTGGCAACCATACTTCTTACCGTACCTGCTGTGATCCTTGTGACACGTTATATGGGTATGGATCTTAATCTTGCTATTACCCCTGTACAAGGAGTAATGTTGGGGCTGACTTTACTTGTCAGTATCGTCAACTTCAATGACGGTGAAACCAATATGCTTGAAGGTTTCTTGCATGTGATCTTATTTGTGGTGTTCGCTTACTTGTTATTTGTCTGAGATAATAAGGAAAACGACAATCACTTGTCGTTTTCAGATTTAGATAAGAGATACAGAAACTATATAAGTTACACAAACAGTCCTACGAGTTTGCTCACGACCTCATCATCTGTGAATATTTTGACAGAACGAATGTCATAGCGGGCAAAGTGTTCAGCCAGCTTCTCATCATTCTCTTTTAATCTCGCAAGATACCTTTCTATACTTCTTTGACCAAAGTAGGTATCCATCTTCTTAGAGTCTTGTGGATGAGAGAGTGTAACCTCTCCCAGTTTTTTGGGTACTTCTTCTTCCCTGTCTCTGAGTATAACTGCAATGATTTCGTGTTTTTGTGACAACAGCGATAAGTCTACTTCTTCTAAAAAATCACTCAAGACAAACAGAAGTGAAGGTTTATGAAGTCTTTTAAAAAGATCCTTTACAGCATTACTGTATGAGAGTGCGGTATTGAGCAAAGATGCATCATAGAGTGTTTGAGAGAATTGTTCTATGTGATAGAGTTGTTTGGTTGGTGGTGTTGCATGGGTTTGGTCTTGTGTATATTGTATGCCTGTGAAGAGATCATTGTTTTGCTGCGCGGCATAGCCTAGTATTGTAGCTACTTCCGTAAGCTTCCCTTGTTTTGCATTTCCTGTACCAAAATAGAGGCTTGCATCCATCAGTGCTGCTACTACGACGGAGAGTTCACGATTGGCATGTAACTCTTTGATATAGGGAAGACCCAACTTTGCGGAGATGGTCCAGTTTATCTTACGGATGTCATCACCCATCTGGTATTCTCTCAATTCTGAAAAGTCATACCCCTCTCCGTGGAGCTTAGAGAGGTTGTGTCCACTAAGCAGAGTGTAAACCTGATGTCTGGCTTTGAGTTGAAGTGCTTTTAGGGCTGTATTCATTAAGGTATCGGCAAAGTCTCAATGATAGCAGAGATGATCTCATCTGTATGTATACCTTTGGCTCTAGCCTCATAAGAAAGGACGATACGGTGACGCAATACATTGTGGATCACATACCCTATATCTGCAGGGCTCACAAAATCATTGCCCCGTAAAAAGGCTTTGGCTTTGGCTGCCTTGTAGAGGTCTATAGAGGCTCTTGGACTTGCTCCGAACATAATGTTTTCAGCAATATCCTCTAACCCAAATCGGGCAGGATCTCTTGTGGCAGAAATGATCTGCACCATATAGCGTTCGAGTTCTTTGTCGATGTGGATGTTGGCTAATTCTGCCTGGAGGGCATGAAGATCCTCTATGCTCAGTACAGCTTGCACTTCACCAAAACTTTTACTTGCTGCTTTACGCATGATCTCCAGCTCTTCTTCTTCCGAGTTGTGTTGTACGACAATCTTCATCATAAACCGGTCCAACTGAGCTTCGGGGAGGGCATAGACTCCCTCTTGTTCTATAGGGTTTTGTGTTGCCATGACCAGAAACGGCCTCTCAAGTTTAAATGTCTCTTCAGCAATGGTGACCTGTCTCTCCTGCATCACTTCAAGAAGGGCAGACTGTACTTTTGCAGGGGCACGGTTGATTTCATCGGCTAAGAGCAGGTGCGTAAAAAGAGGACCTTTTTTGATGCTAAAGCTGTGGTCCTGCGGGTTGTATATTTGTGCTCCAATGATATCTGAAGGCAAAAGGTCAGGGGTGAACTGTATACGTTTTGAGTCTAATCCTATCGCACGGGACAGAGCGTTGATAGTAGTGGTCTTCGCTAACCCAGGGACACCTTCTACGAGGATGTGTCCATCACAAAGCAGTCCTATGAGCAAACCTTCTATCATGGCTTCCTGTCCTATGACAGCTTTGTGTAGTTCTTTTTTGAGTCTGTTTATCTGTTCATTCATATTTGTTCCTCTGCCGCTTGTTTAACTTTATTAAAGTTGATTTTACCATTTCCATATAAAGAACTTTCCAGTTTTTCTATACTTGAGGTAAAACGTTTGTTGTTTGCTGCGATAAGCACTTGCAGCAACGCTTTTTCATCTTTACAGCTTTGTATCTTTTGGATCAAGGGGTGATTTTCTTTATTGATCTGTCTCTTTTTCCATTTCCAGCTAAGTGCGGTGAGATATCCTGCAGAAAATACCACGATGTAGCCTAAGAAGGCACTTAACCAAGACCAGTCCTCTCTTAAAATATCCGGTGAATCTACTTTGTCAACTAAGCTATGTGCAGCAACTTGTTGAATGTCAAAATGTTGTGAAGGCACTTCAAGTGTGTAGCTTTTTTCTCTTTTAGGGTCAAACGCTTTGAGAACGATAGGTGAGAGTGTAAAACTTTGATGATGTGAAAGAGCCATCGGATAGGTCACAGTGCTTTGTGTTCCCTTTTTAGTTGCTATAGACTTGACAATAGGTTTTTCTGTAAAGCGTGTAAAGTTTCCCTCTTGTGGAAGAAGCGTATCGACCAGTGGAGGATAACCCTCTCCTTTAATACTTACTTGAAAAGGAAGAGGTTCATAAGCTTTGGCTTGATGTTCTTTTATGTCGTAGGTTAATGTAAAGTCCCCTACAAGTGCTGTTCCTTCTGGGAGTGCTTTGACCTTGAGCTGTAAAGGAGACAAATTGATGTGGGTATCTGTCGTAACCAGGCCTTTTACATTATCTCTGTCTCCAGAAAAACTGTAAGCTACGCTGTCATCGGTCGTCACTTTTTTGAGAAGACTGAATGTGATGTTGATATCTCCAGACTTTAAAGGGTAGATAAGATAGACATAATGGATTTTGGCATTGTGATAGCTGTCAGTTTCTTTAATATCAAGTCTTTGGAAAGTGTAATCTTCACTCTTGTTAATACTAAAGTTAAAGAGCAAAACGACATCATGGTTGGTTTGGTTCAAATCAAGTGTAAGCACAACAGGCTCTTTGACATACGGTGTTGGATGATCTGTATTAAATGTATAGGTAAAATCTTCTGCTTGAAGCGTGATGAAGCTTAGGAAAAAAATGAACAGATGTAAAGGTATCTTACCAAGGTTGTTTTTCACGTATATATCCTTTGTTGATAAGTTCATAGACTTTAGAACCAAGTGGGTGTTGCTCTTGTGTCCCGTCACTTAGAAGTTTGCTCTTTTCCTGTTCTTTTTGTGTCTGGCTCTCTCCCCCGCCACCACTTCCTGAACTGGGTTCATCTTCGCTCTTGGACTCTTTGGTCTCTTCTTGAGATTCGCTTTTACTCGAAGAGGAGTCTTGTGACTTAGGGTGAGCGATACCCAAATCTGCACTTTTTGTATCACTCAGGAGTGCAACCAGATGCAGGTTATGTTCGGCATCCTTATCTTCTCCCAATTGTAAAGATTTAGTATAGTAAATTTTGGCTTTATCATACGATTCTAGCATAGCATAGGCATTAGCTATGTTGTAGTAGAGTTGTTGCTTGATTTGTGGAGAAGTAGAACGGATGGATTTGTATGTTTGGATCGCTTTTTTAAAAGCGTGTTGTTTATAGTAGGTATTTGCAAGTACCATTTGGCTTTGCAAAGAACGTATTTTTATCTGTTTCAGTTGTTTTTTTGTCTCATTAAAATCAGACCCTTGGTAATTTTTGTAAGCAAGGTTCAAATGGTAGTTGTCAAGCATAGAAGCTTCAGCCTGTACCCCTAAAAGTGTAAAGAGTATGAGCAGGTATTTGACAGCACGTGTATGCACTATAAAGAACAACAAGAGAGCCAAGCTTAAAGGTATCTGATAGAGCTCCAGATAATGCCGTTGCATTTTCTCCACGCTTTGTACTTTGCTGGCATTGTTTTGCAGGGCATCGTTGAGATTGTCTGCTGTTGCTTTGGCTGTATTTGAGGCAGTAAAGTAAGCACCTGAGACAGAGGAAGCCAGTGATTCTAAAAGAGGGTTGACACGTGAAATGACAAGGTTGCCTTCTTTGTCTTTAAGTAGGCTTCCGTCTTGGTTCTTGATGGTCGTTCCCCGGGTGGTCCCCAGTGCCAAAACAGTTAAAGAGATATCGGCATTTTGTACAAGGGTTGTCAGTTTTTCAAGCTTCTCCTCTTCTCCTCCGTCTGTCATAAGTACAAGGTTTTTATGTCCCATCTTCATAGAAGCGAGTTTCTTAAAAAGTTTTTCCAGAGAGGTCCCTTTGGTGAGGATGAACTCCGGATTAAGGTTTTCAAGTGCAACATTGATGAGTGCATGATCTGTTGTAGGAGGAGAGAGCAGCAGAGGGTTTGTTGTAAATGCAATGAGCATAATGTTGTCACCAGGGTTTGCCTGCAGCAATGCAGAGATGGTCTCTTTTGCAAAGTCATAACGTGTAGGGCTTATGTCAGTGGCTTTCATAGAGTATGAGACATCCAGTGCAATGATAATGTCTTTGGCTTCTATGCTGGCTTCTTGTAGCGCTTCTTCTTGCACAGGACGGGAAAGTGTCACTACGATAAGCATGAGAACGATAAGATGTATGATGTGCATCACTTTACGCGGACTGCTCCATAATAGAAGGGCCAAAGGGAGTAGAAGCCATAAAAAGCTTGGGTAAAGAAGTGTCATTTTTCATCCCTTCTTGACCAAAGTACCCAAAGTAAAAGCAATACAAATACCAGGGCTAAGGGGTAAAGAATAAGCAGCTTTTGGTTGAGGTAGTTTTCGCTTCTTATCGCACTGGGTTCCAGCGCATTGATCTCTTCATATACTCTGGAGAGCGCTTTTGCTGAAGAAGCGGCATAATTTTTAGCACCACTCTCTTTCGCAATGGTCTCAAGCAGTGATACATCATAATCGGATTTCTTTCCTATCCCTATAGTATAGATCTTGATGCCTAGCTCTTTGGCTTTTTGAACAGCTTCTTTAGGTGAATGCTGTCCTGCATTATGGTACCCGTCTGTGAGTAGAATGATCGCTTTGTTTTTGGCTTCACCATAAGAGAGGGTACGGATGGATTGCATGATGGCATCACCTAAAGCAGTACTTTCACCTGCAAGTCCGACATTGGTCATTTCAAGTAGATAA
>NZ_JBFENQ010000068.1:0-9288 GCF_041551015.1 Sulfurovum sp.
ATGTTAGAGAACAGAGATCATACGGTCATTGTACTTATGGGACTTACCCGTATCAAAGAGATAGTCCAAAAGGCTAAAACATTGGACATAGACATGGACACACCCTGTGCCATTGTTTCCAATGCAAGTAGAAAAAATCAGTCGGTTCAGGTGGGTACACTTGATAATTTGAGTCTACTTTCTTTAACAGCAAAAAGACCAGCGATTATTGTTTTTGGCAAGGTTGTTGATTTCTTGCATGAGTTAGAAAAATATTATACTCACAAAAATTAATTTTAAAGGATTTCTTATGTCAAAATCATGTCCAATTTCAATACATCGTATTGACGCACACTTTGTCCGGCTTGTTGCATTACAAGTTTTTATTATTGGATTGCTCCTGTTAATAACAGAGCAGCTCTTTTTTGCTTTTTTCTTATTATTTGATTTCTCAATTCGAACTTTGAAAATTGATAAATTGAGCCCTTTCGCCAATATAGCAAAGTTTATAATTCGTCGCTTAGATATAAAACCTAAATTTTGTGATGAGGCACCCAAACGTTTTTCACTCTATTTAGGTTTAGGAATTATTGGTCTTTTATCTTTGTTTTTTATTTTTGGTTATACAATAATTGCTCTTATTTTAGTTCTTACACTTTTAATATGCGCTTTTTTAGAAGCGACATTTGATTACTGCATCGGTTGTAAATTTTACTATTATATTCATCTTGTTGAACGAATCAAAAGATGAATATGAAAAAGAGTGATGATACAAGACAAATTATAATTGAAGAGAAGATAATAAAGTAGAACTTGAAATCAATCAATACGTATGTTCTAAAGATTTAATTAATTCACTCTTCGAATAATTAAAACGCCACTCCGCCTCTTTTAAATAAAATATAAACTGCTCATCACTCACACCTTTATATTGTAATATGAATGCTTCAAAAAACTCCCAGAACTGTGTAATAGTATTTTCTGCTTTAGTATATTTTGCTATTTTATTAAAGCGTAGGTATTTTAAGAGAATTTTTTGTTCTTTTTCATCGTTTGTATCAAAGTTGAAATGTTGCATAGTCGGCATCATAAGGTTGTACACTTTGTTCTCGTATGAAAGCGTGAGGAAATGTTGAAGTTTATGTATATTCTCCTTGATCTTCAGCGATTTGGGTAGATAGAGGTACTCATCATAACCTGTGATATTTTTAGCATGTAATTGGTACTGTTCATCTGCATAAAGAGCTATGGCTATTCTGAAATTTCCATAATATTTTTGTACGGTAGAAAAATGCATTCCAGTTTTTATGGATGTTTCTCTGGCATTGTATCCTTCTATGAAGAGTAAACGTAATTTTTGTTCTCGTTCCAGTTTCTGAGGGCTAAACTTACGTTTGCATTTACCACATTTACGTTGATTGTCTTTCAGTAGATACGTATAAGGATATTTACAATAGATACATTTCATAATTTATTATATATTTTAGTCCTTAAAATAGAGTAGAAAGCAAATTTTTAATATATATTTAATAATTAAATACTATTATAGTGAATAAGTATTCATTTTTGAAGGAGAAACAAATGGAATTATCATTATTTGTGGTTTTTTGGTATGGTTTACTTCATGCATTCGGCCCTGATCATCTTACTGCAATAGCTGATTTTTCTATAGGGAAAAATAAAAGTAAAACGCTGCGTATCACTGCACTTTTTGCTATAGGACACGGACTTAGTCTTTTTCTGTTTGCCAAGGTATTACAATCTATGGACATTTCAGAAAACGTTTTAGCATATGGGGATATTATCTCAGCTGCAGTTATCATTATTATGGGTATGTACCTTCTTTATATGGTTGCAACATCTCGAATACAGTTACGTAAACACATACATGATGACAAAGAACATATTCATATCTGGTTTGGTAAATCACATGAACACAATGATGACAATATGGCTAAAACTTCTTCACTCACACTGGGACTTCTTATGGGAGCAGGTGGTGTGAGAGGTATGCTCATCACACTTGGTATCGTACAAGGCGGCATGGTTGATTTTACCATGGTAACAGCATTTACACTAGGTGTAATGCTAGTCTTTGGAGCATTTGGCATGGTAATGCTTTATGTGAATCAAAATTTTTTAGGCAACCTTACAAATGTAAGAAGAACTTTTGCTACGGCTGGTGTTATTTCACTGATCGTAGGAACAAATATATTAATAGGATAGGAGTAAATATGTGTACAGATTGTGGTTGCAGTATTAGAGGAATGGAAGAGCATACTCATGCAGATCATCATAGTGAAGAGGGACATAGTCATTCTCATGAGCATCAAAAAGCACATGAGCATTTACATCATAACCCACAGTTAAATGATTCAAAGACTATTTCAGTTATACAAAAGATACTTGATAAAAATGACCATGAGGCAAACCATAATAGAACTCACTTTGAAGCTAAAGGTATACTTGGCATTAATCTCATGTCTAGTCCAGGTTCTGGCAAGACGACACTTTTAGAGTATCTTGCAGATGTAGCAGAGTTCAAGTTTGGAGTTGTTGAAGGAGACTTAGAAACAGAACGTGATGCCAATCGTCTTAAAGCCAAGGGTATACCTGCTATGCAAATACAAACAGGTACAGCATGTCACTTAGATGCTTTTATGGTACATAAAGGCTTACACCATATGCCACTTGATGACTTGGATGTCTGTTTTGTAGAAAATGTAGGAAACCTAGTCTGTCCTGCAAGCTATGATGTAGGAACACATTTAAACATAGTACTGGTCTCAGTTCCAGAAGGAGAAGACAAAATAGCCAAGTATCCTGTCATGTTCCGTCAAGCTGATCTTGTACTTATCACAAAAACAGATTTACTTCCATATTTTAAATATGATATAGAAGCAGAGAAACGTGATGCAAGACGTATCAAGCCAAATGTAGACATACTTGAAGTCAATGTGAATGATATAGATTCAGTCAAGGCAGTTGCAGACTGGATAGAATTTAAACGTAAAATGAGGGGTTAATATGTGTTTGTCTATTCCAAGTAAAGTTGTAAAAATTTCAGATGATAAAACTATGTGTACCGTCGATACTATGGGTGTACAGCGTGATGCTAACCTTATGATGATGGGGGATGATGATATACAAGTGGGTGACTATGTATTGCTTCATATTGGTTTTGTTATGAACAAGATAGATGAACAAGAAGCAATGGTTTCGATAGACACCTATAAAGAAATACTTGAAATCATGGATGAAGATGAGAGGCGAAAGACCATACTTGATGATGATGAATGTCCTAACAGGAGTGCATGATGGCACTGGAACTTAAAAACCTATATGATGACTTTCGTGATGGAGAGACCATTAAAGCTTATGCTCAGATCATTGCTGAGGATGCAAAGAAATTAAAAAATCCGATTAACATCATGGAAGTATGTGGTGGGCATACGCATACCATAATGAAGTTTGGATTGCCTCAACTTATGCCAGATAATGTTAATTTTATTCATGGACCCGGTTGTCCTGTATGTATTATGCCTAAAGAACGAATTGATCATGCCTATGTTTTGGCTATGCAAAAAGATGTTATTTTAGTCACTCTTGGTGATATGATAAAAGTCCCTGGCAGTAATGGAAGTCTACAAGATGCCAGAGCTAAAGGTGCAGATGTACGTTTTGTTTACTCTCCCATGGAATGTATTAAGATAGCACGAGAAAACCCAGATAAAACGGTGGTTTTCTTTGCCATAGGATTTGAAACGACAACGCCGATGACAGCTGTGCTTGTAGAACAGGTCATTAAGCAAAAAATACCCAACATTTTATTTCATATTAACCATGTAACAGTTCCTGAGGTGATGGTGGAGCTTATAGACAGCCGTGATGTACATGTTGATAGTTATAACAACAGAATAGATGCATTTTTGGGACCAAGTCATGTAAGTGTGATAAGTGGATCAAAAATATATGATAAATTTCCAAAAGATTATGGTCGTCCTGTGGTGGTCTCCGGATTTGAACCTGTTGATGCCATGCAGGGTATTAGTATGATCGTAAAACAGTTTATAGAAGAGCGATGTGAATTGGAAATACAATACAAAAGAGTGGTAAATCATGAGGGAAATTTGAATGCTCAAAAACTCATAGATACTTATTTTGAAAAAATGAATCTTTTTAGATGGAGAGGACTTGGAAATGTACCTGACAGTGGACTCAAACTTAAAGATGAGTTTGAGTCTTTAGATGCAGAAGTTGTATATAAAGATGTACTTCCTATTGCAGAGATAGAAGACCATAAACTTTGTATCTGTGGTGATATATTGAGAGGTATGGCGAAACCAACTGAATGTACTATCTTTGGAACGGCTTGTAAGCCTACGACTCCGATTGGAAGTTGTATGGTTAGTAGTGAAGGGGCATGTGCAGCTTATTATAAATATGGAAACTTAATATGACAAAAACTGTAACTATCGCCCATGGAAATGGCGGAGAAGAGAACAATGAACTTATTAAAAAGATATTTTATAAACACTTTGAAAATGACATTTTGGCTAAAAGTGAAGACGCAGCAGTTATAGAAGATGGGAAGCTTGCTTTTACGACAGACAGTTTTACAGTTAGTCCTCTGTTTTTCCCTGGTGGAGACATAGGAAAACTTGCTGTATGTGGTACATGTAATGACTTAGCAATGATGGGTGCTAAGCCTAAATATATGACTTGTTCTGTTATTATCGAAGAAGGTTTTTCTACACGTGATCTTGAAAAGATTGTTAAGAGTATGAAAAGTGAGCTTGAAATAAATGGTGCCATTGTTGTAAGTGGTGACACAAAGGTTGTGCCAAGAGGCAGTGTAGATAAGCTTTTCATTAATACTACAGGTATTGGAGAAATAGTACATAAAAATATATCTGCATCGGCCTTAAAAGAGGGAATGAGTATTTTGGTAAGTCGTGATGTCGGAACACATGGTGCAACGATATTTGCAGCACGTGAGGGGATTGAACTTGAAAGTTCATTACAAACGGATTGTGCTTCATTATACCCTCAAATTAAAGCGTTAATGGATGCCAATATAAACATCATCGCATTGAGAGATGCTACTCGTGGGGGTGTTTCAGCTGTACTCAATGAATGGGCGAGAAGTTCAGATGTATGTTTGGAAATAGAAGAAGAGACTATTCCTGTACAAGAAGAGGTAAGAGGCATCTGTGAAATGCTCGGGTTTGAAGCGATTGATCTTGCAAATGAAGGAACTTTTGTTCTAGCAGTGGCTAAAAAGGATGAAATTCGGGCTTTAGATGTGCTACGTAAAGCACATCAAACTTCAGCGGTTATTGGGACAGTAACTGAGTTACATAAAGGAAAGGTAATACTAAATTCTTCATGGGGGACAAAGAGATTTTTGGACTTACCAACGGGTGAATTATTACCTCGTATTTGTTAAAGGGTTAGCATGAAAATACTTCTGCTTTGCAGCGCTTTTAACACTCAAACACAAGCAGTATATACTGAATTGGAAGATAGAGGACATGATGTTTCCGTAGCATATGCGATCAGTGAAGTACAGATGTTAACAGAGATAGAATATTTTGAACCACAACTCATTTTATGTCCATATTTAAAGCGTTATTTGCCTGAGAGTATTTATGAAAATTATCCTACATACATTTTTCATCCTGGACCCATTGGTGACAGAGGACCTAATGCTTTAGAGTATGCACTTCAAAATCATACCAAAGAGTGGGGAGTTGTCATACTCAAAGCAAATAAACTTTATGATGGAGGTGATATCTTTGCACAGCAAAACTTCAAAGTACGAGAGACATCCAAGGCATCACTTTATCGTCAAGAGATAGTAAGAGCGACATTGCAAGCTCTTGAACAGTTTTTTGTTAATTTAAAAAACAATGAGCTAACACCACAACTTTTAAATCCTATACATGAACAGTTTACTCAATCAAAAAGAGCGATTGAATGGCTAAAAGATGATACTGAAACCATTATAAGAAAAATACATCTCTCAGACAGCTTTCCTGGTGTTCTAGATGAAATATTAGGTGTCTCCTGTTATCTTTTTGGTGTACATAAAGAAGATAAATTTAGAGGATTACCCAAAGAAATACTTGCTAAACGTGATGGAGCTATCTGTCTGGGAACTATAGATGGGGCTATATGGATAACACATCTTAAAAGGGTAGGAGGTTTTAAATTACCTGCAACTTATGTTCTAAAAGAAAAGCTAATAGGTATTAAAGAAGAACGCCTACCTCTTATATTTGACAAGAGTTATAACACTTTTTACGAAATAAGTGTAGAGAAGAAAGATAATATAGCATATCTCTATTTTAACTTTCATAATGGAGCAATGAGTGCTGAACAGTGTATTCGCTTGAAGTATGCAGTAGAGTATTTGAAAAATGAGTGTGAAGTATTAGTACTGATGGGAGGAATGGATTTTTTCTCTAACGGCATACATTTAAATATACTCGAAGACAGTGCAAAACAAGGCGAAGACGGGTGGGCAAATATTAATGCTATGAATGATTTAGTCCATTCTCTACTCTATGCAGATGAAGTGGTTACAGTCGCCTCTTTTGGACGTAATGCAGGAGCAGGTGGTGTATTTATAGGACTGGCATGTGATTATGTTGTAGGAAAGGAGGGTGTAGTCTTAAATCCTCACTATAAAACTTTAGGTCTGAGTGGGAGTGAATACCATACATATAGCTTACCAAAGCGTGTAGGTAAAGAGATGGCAGAGACTTTACTAAGTAAGTGTTTACCTCTTTCTGTAGAGAAAGCTAAAGCATTGGAAATGATAGATGAAGTGTATGCAGAGGATACTTACTACGAAGAGTTACATCATTTTGCTAAAAATATATATAGTGATGATTTTATCTCGGAGAAACAAGATTACTTAGAAGAGCATAAGGATCAAATAGAAGCATTGAAAGAAAAAGAACTTGAAATCATGCATCCGGAGTTTTGGAGTAAAGAGAGTGATTTTCACATTTTACGTCAGGAATTTGTTTATAAAACCTGTCCCATAGAAACACCAGAAAGATTGAAATTAATAGTAGATAAGGAAATAATCTATGCATGAATATAGTGTAGTACAAGCACTTTTAAATCAGTGTGAAGAGGTAGCAGAGCAAAACAATGCAAATATGGTCACAAAAGTCATCACCAAAATAGGTGTCATGAGTGGTATAGAGACACATCTCTTACAAACAGCATTTGATACTTTCAAGGAAGGAACAATTTGTGACGGAGCAGAATTCGTCATCAATGAGCAGAAGTTAAAACTACATTGTAACAGTTGCAGCACTGAATTTGAAATAGACGAAATACGCTATGTTTGTACAGAGTGTGAAAGTTTGGATGTAAAAGTCATTGATGGTGAAGATATGTATCTTATGAGTTTAGAAATGGAATAAAGGAGAAATTATGCAAGAGTATTGGGAATTATATATGAAAAATCTAGAGGGTAAACCTGCTTCTATACAGTTTAATGCAGGAATTTCAATGGATATAGAAGAGTTACAATACTCTTATCCTATCGTTGCCTTTGTAAAAGTTAAGCTGAAAGAACCAAATGAACATAGCTTACTTGGTGAGCATGAAGAGCCGGAGATCCTTTTCATGGAAGATAAATTGGAAGCCTCACTCATCAAATTTCGTATTGGAAAATATGTAGGTCGAATAATTAGTGATGGGCATGTTACTTTTTTATTTTACGTGCAGTTTACCTACAATTGGCAAGATTTTTTAGAGTTTGCATTAGATGAGTTTAAAAGTTATGAAATAAGTAATGGACATCAGGAGGATAGAGAATGGAATTATTATAAAAAACTGCTTTATCCTACACCAAAAGAGTGGCAGCTTATTCAAAACCATAAAGTATGTGATGTGCTTAAAACAAAAGAGGATAACTTGCATCTTGCACGTGCAATAGAACATAAATTATTTTTTTCAAATGGAGATGAAAAAAAAGATGAACTGGTCTCTAAATTGGATGTAAAAGGTTTTAAAATTCAATCTGAGATAGAAAATGAAGAAGGTGTAAAAGGTTTAAAGTTCTATCGTTTAGATAAGCCTTTCTACCACGATATAGATGAACTTACTTTATATCTTATAGATTTGCTAGAAGAGTATGGAGCAAGTTATGATGGTTGGGAGACGAGTGTAGTTAAATCATAACACCAGATGGATCTTTTGCACGATTAATAATTTCTTCTAAACTTATGATAGTTTCTTTTTCATTATATGTGATACCGTGTTTTTCAAGATATTGTAATACTACACCAATATAGCCGAGAAAAGCCTCTTTAATAGTATCACTCAATGCGATGTCAAATGTCACTTCAAAAGGGATAATACCCAATATCAGAGCTTTTGGTACAGGTTTTCCCTGAAGTTCTAACATATCTAAACATTGTAATACACCTATTTCATGTGCACCGCCACTATTGAGTCCGTAGCCACTGAGCTCTTCAGCAGGTATGGCATAGATAGAAGCAGGTTCGTCATCTAACCCAATACTATCCAAGATAAGTACATGATCATTTTCCATAAAGATATTAACCAAATGAATACCTTTTACACCACCATTAATAATTTGAATATCTTTTGAAAATATATAATTCTCATTCAAATATGTAGCAGCGTAAACTCCTAAACCATCGTCTTTTTGCAGTACATTACCAATGCCAAGTATGACCATATATATCCATTCTATTTTGTTATTAGATTATAGCTTAGGTTTTATAAATTGGAGTGACAAATAATACTTAATTTATATGCTAGGCATCTTAAAAAGAGCTAAATACATCTTCAAACAATTCGGGGATACGACAGGGTTTTCCTCCATCGACATAGACTAAAACAACTTCCATACTAAAGATCTTCACTTCTTCTTTCCATACCTCTTGTAATAAGACAATAAATGAGCGTTTAAGCGTTAATACCTTTGTTGTGACATCTAGGGTATCACCCAGTACAGCTGTGGCTAAAAAACTGGCTTTGATGTCACGTACTACAAACCCACTGTTATTACCTAAAGTAGGTTTCATATTTCGTTCAAAAAAGATCTCTGAACGGGCACGTTCACAGTACTTTATATAGTTTGTATGGTAGACGATCCCACCAGCATCTGTATCTTCGTAATAGACTCTAATTTTCATCATCTTCCTTTTTGTTTTTTATGCCTATCATACTCATAAATCTGCCTGAGCATCCTTGCTCTTTTCTATAAGAGAAAAATCGTTCTACTTCACAGGCAGTACACGTATGGCTCATTTCAAT
>NZ_JBFENQ010000069.1:0-9223 GCF_041551015.1 Sulfurovum sp.
TCTATATGATTTCTTAAGCTCAGCACCTGAACAGTCTTTACTTACTTCAAGTACTTCATAATAATCTAATTCTGTCATTGATATTTCTCCATAGTTTATTCATCATATTTTGGGGAATAATTTTGGCGAATTCTACCATAATTTAGTTATAATCACAAAAACATTATATAGGTAGTTCAGATGGTTGTACATATCGTGACATTTCAGTTTAAAGAAGAAAATAAAAAAGCCAATATCATTCAGGCAAAACAGATGCTGGAAAATCTTATGGGTGCAGTGCCAACCCTTAGAAGTATAGATGTAGGAGTGAATTTTTCTAAAGAAGAGCGTGCAATGGATATGAGTATTATCACAGTATTTGAAAGTAAAGAGGGGCTGGAGGCATATGCTATACATCCTGAACATCTTAAAGTGGTTGACTTTATTAAGAGTGTGGTTGAGTACTCTAAAGTCGTGGATTACGAACGCCCATAATGAAACATTACAAGATAGAAGCATTTGAAAATCTGGTAGATGCCTTCGGTTCTTTACCTTCCATCGGTAAAAAAACAGCGATTCGTTTAGCGTATCATGCTGTCATGGAAGATGGATTTGGGGCTATGAAACTAGCACATGCACTAGAAACGGGAGTCAATGCCATTCAAAAGTGCAGTAAATGCCACAACATGAGCGAAGATGAACTCTGTACTATCTGTTCTGACCCTTATCGTGACAATACAAAGCTTTGTATTGTGCAAAGTGCTAAAGATATATTAACCATAGAAGAGAGTGGGCAGTTTGATGGTGTGTACTATGTTGTTACAGAGGTACGTGATCTAGATGAGGCACATTTGTTTTATGCAGTAGGGGGTGTAGATGAGATCATCTTTGCCTTCCCTCCAAGCATTGCCACAGATACGATGATACTCTACATAGAAGATAAGCTCAAAGGTCTTGACATACACTTTACCAAGATAGCCCAAGGTGTACCTACAGGTGTAGAGTTGGAAAATATAGATATTATGTCACTCTCACGTGCTTTAGAAGCGAGAGTGAAGATATAATCAAAGTATAGACTTAAAGTTTATTCGCATTTCTTATCGATATAGTCCTGTACAAACTTACGTACATCTGCATAGACAAAAGAGTCTTTATAGCCTTCTATTTTACCACCGCTTGCATTGGGGTGTCCTCCACCATTTCCAATGTGAGAAGCCATTTGTGAAACATCCAGTTTATTATTACTTCTAAGTGAAAAGTGTCCTCTGAAATTTATATCCATATAAAAGTCATAATCATCATTTTCTACCATGCAGGCATTCCCTATAATAGAAGTATTTCCTACGTTATAGCCGAGTATACCTTTATAGCCTTTGTAGTCAATGGTAAGGCGTTGTCTGTCTTTGGTTAGCAGTTTTGTAACGTAATAGGCCACAAGATTGTCTTTGGTATTGTTTTCTGTCTGTCTGAAAAATGCTTTTTTGATCTGATGGAGATCATCATCAAGTTTGATGGGAGCATCTTCATCATTTACTCTTTGTTTTGCTGCCTCTATAAGAGAGAGTTTGAAAGCTCTGTCTTCTGCAGGGAATAAAATACGGTTCACTTCTCTTGCACCAGAGATCATTCCAAGCATGACTTTTCCGTATTCAAACAGTGCATCATCACTTACCCATATGTCTATGGCATTGATCGCTTTTACGATGGTAGATAAATTATTGGCTTTATCAAAGTTATAATGTTGTTGGAGCCAATCATAGGTAATGAGTGTTGCAGAACGTGTTGTGTCAAGTTTATACCATGCAAAACGTTCAGCAGTAGAGGCACCTGTAGCATGATGATCAAGTAGTTGAAGTTTCGCACCGATACGTACAGCTTCTTTTTCTATCCAAGTACCTTCTTTTGTTGTCAGGTTGAGGTCTGTGATGAGGATGAGTGCTTCAACATCATGCCCATGTAAGAACTTATCTTGTTCTATTTTTTTAACGATCTCGCCTAGTCGTGCAGCTACTTCTGGCCCATAATTAGCATTATAACAGTCAATAGTGTCGAAACATTGTTGTGAGAGGTATTGGCATGCATAGCCATCAAGGTCTATATGGGAGAGGTGGTAAACGTGTTGTTTCATAAAAATATGCCTTTTTGAGGTTAAAATATAAGTGCATTATACAATGAAGTACTTGTAGGGTCGATAGAATCGACCCTGAAGAGGAGTAACTAGTGTGGGTTAAAGTATGTCGCCTAGGGTTAAACCATTTAAAAAATCATCTATCTTCGTTTGGAAATTCATAAGAAAAGGTGAGATAGCACAAGTTCCAATGGTTCCATTGGGACAGTTATTTATAGTTGTACAGTCAAAAACAGCTGGAGACTTACCTTCGGCAGCAAATATAATATCATTCACACTGATCTCATTGACATCTTTGGCTAATATAAATCCACCATGTGCACCTTTACGTGACTCCAGGATTCCTTTTTTTGCAAGACTTTGCAATATCTTTGCAAGAAAGCTTTTAGGGATACAGAGTTCAGTTGCCAACTGTTCTGCACCAATAGGACTGTCAGATTTTCGTATAACATCTAAAGAGAGTAGAGCATATTCACTTGCACGGGTTAGTAGCATAATAGAACCTTTTACTTAATTAGGAGTATTTTACTCTAGTTTATATTAAAGTAGGCATGAAATACGTCAATATTCGTCTAAGCTTATTATGATATGATTGCGTTCCCAAATAGAATTTTGGAAATTAAATACCAATCAGGAGGTCATTATGGCTTTAGATCCGGCGAAAAAAGCAGCAATTATTGCTAAATACGCAAGAGGCGAAAACGATACAGGTTCAACAGAAGTTCAAGTAGCACTTATCACAGATAGAATTACTTACCTTACAGAGCACCTTAAAACAAACAAAAAAGATCACTCTTCAAGACTAGGACTACTTAAACTAGTAGGTCAAAGAAGAAGACTTATGAGATATCTTAAAAACACAGATCTTGCTAGATGGAACACTATCAAAACAGATCTTGGTATTAGAAACTAATATCGCACTTCCTTATCAGCCTTTTGGCTGATAATTTTTAGAACACACACTTACAATTCCCCCTCAATTTTTCTTTAATTTATATTATTTTAAAGCTATAAATATGCACTTTTTATTAAGTTTAGTCATATTCACTCAACTAGTACTTGACAAAGATACACTCAATGTTGTATACTACATTCAAGCATTGGATATTAAAGATGCAATATATATAACATAAGGAGGTCTGTATATGAGTCAAGAGAATGAAAATCTTGAAGAGTCTCAGGCTGAAGAAGTCGAAGAGCAAACAGAAGTAGAGGAGACTGCGGAAGTTGATCCTCTTGAGGTTGCACTTGCAGAAGCTGCTGACTATAAAGATAAGTATCTCAGAGCACATGCTGACTTTGAAAACTCTAAAAAACGTTTAGAGAAAGATAAAATGAATGCCGTGTCCTATGCAAATGAAAGTTTTGCCAAAGACATTTTAGCAGTCATGGACTCTTTTGAAAATGCATTGGCATCTATGGAAAGTGCAGATGAAGAAAATACTTCAGAAGTACTTGAAAAGATGAAAGAGGGAGTCAATCTAACATACGATCAGCTTAAAAAGATATTGGAAAAAAACCATATCAAAGAAGTGGAGTGTGAAGGTGAATTTGATCCGGAAGTGCATCAAGCGATCATGCAAGTTGAAAGTGATGCACATGAAACAGGTGATATAGTTCAAGTGATGCAAAAAGGGTATACGATAAAAGATCGTGTATTGAGACCAGCGATGGTTTCAACCTGTAAATAAAATAGAATATATATAAGGATTTAATATGGCAAAAGTATTAGGAATAGATTTAGGAACAACAAACTCTGCAATGGCAGTGTTTGAAAATGGTGAAGCAAAGATCATCGCTAACAAAGAGGGTAAAAATACCACACCTTCTATTGTAGCATTTACAGATAAGGGTGAAGTACTTGTAGGTGAGTCTGCAAAAAGACAAGCGATCACAAACCCTGAGAAAACAATTTACTCTATTAAGAGAATTATGGGTCTTATGATGAGCGAAGAGAAGGCTAAAGAAGCACAAAGTAAGCTTCCTTACCACATCATAGACAGATCTGGTGCATGTGCGATCGAAGTGGCAGGTAAAACGTATACACCACAAGAGATCTCTGCAAAAGTACTTATAAAAATGAAAGAGGATGCAGAAGCATACCTTGGTGAGACTGTAACTGATGCAGTAATTACAGTTCCGGCATATTTCAATGATGCACAAAGAAAAGCAACAAAAGAAGCTGGAACAATTGCAGGACTAAATGTACTTCGTATCATCAATGAGCCTACATCTGCTGCACTTGCGTATGGACTTGATAAAAAAGAAGCAGAGCAGATTGTAGTATACGATCTAGGTGGTGGTACATTTGACGTGACTGCTCTTGAGACTGGTGACGGTGTCGTTGAAGTTATGGCAACAGGTGGAGATGCATTCCTTGGTGGTGATGACTTTGATAACAAGATTATCGATTATGTAGCTGAGCAATTTAAATCAGATACAGGTATTGATGTAAAAGCGGATGTGATGGCGCTTCAAAGAGTTAAAGATGCAGCAGAAACAGCAAAGAAAGAGCTTTCTTCTTCAACTGAAACGGAAATAAACCTTCCATTTATCACTGCTGATGCATCAGGACCAAAACACTTAGTAACAAAACTTACTAGAGCAAAATTCGAATCACTTATCAGTGATCTTGTGGCATCTACAATTAAAACAGTACAAGGTGTACTTAAAGATGCTGGTCTTAACACTTCTGACATTAACGAAATCGTTATGGTCGGTGGTTCTACAAGAGTGCCATTGGTTCAAGAAGAGATGAAAAAATTCTTTGGTAAAGATCTTAATAAATCTGTGAACCCTGATGAAGTGGTTGCACTTGGTGCGGCTATCCAAGGTGGTGTACTTGCAGGTGATGTGAAAGATGTACTTTTACTTGATGTAACACCATTGAGCCTTGGTATCGAAACATTAGGTGGAGTAACAACGAAAGTGATCGAAAAAGGAACGACGATTCCTGCGAAAAAATCACAAGTCTTCTCAACAGCTGAAGATAACCAGCCAGCGGTGAGTATCCATGTACTTCAAGGTGAAAGAGAGTTCTCAAAAGACAACAAATCACTTGGTATGTTTGAACTTAGAGATATTCCTGCAGCACCAAGAGGGGTACCTCAGATCGAAGTAACATTTGACATTGATGCGAATGGTATCTTGACTGTTTCTGCAAGTGACAAAGGTACTGGAAAATCTCAAGAGATCAAGATCACTGGTTCGTCAGGACTTTCAGATGAAGAGATCGAAAAAATGGTTCAAGATGCTGAAGCAAATAAAGCTGAAGATGAAAAAAGAAAAGAAGTAGTTGAAGCTAGAAATCAAGCAGATGCATTAGTTCACCAAACAAGAAAGTCATTGACTGATTTAGGTGAAAACTTTGATGCTACAGAAAAAGAAGGTATCGAAGCAGCTATCACTGACTTAGAAGAAACACTTAAAGATGACGCTGCAACAAAAGAGCAGATTGAAGAGAAAGTAAAAGCATTGACTGAAAAAAGTCATAAACTAGCTGAAGCAATGTACGCTAAAGAACAAGGCGGTGCAAACCCAGAAGCTAAAAAAGCAGACGATGACGATGTTATCGATGCTGAAGTAGAGTAAGACTCTACTTCAATCATATATACGGGGCTTTTAGCCCTGTATGATAAAGTTGAAAATGAAAAATAGTGATTTTTTATTTTGAGTGTTATCTTAAAAGTCAAATGGCTGATTGACCATGAACCATACATTGGTACCTTCATCTCCATAAGCAACCTCTAAGCGCATGGGAACATCTTCTATCATAGTACGTAGACTAATACCTACATCATACTTCATATCGGATACTAGATCAAAATTGTATTGGTCATGTACTCTCCCCACTTCTACAAATCCAACAAGTTGAAACCAATCTACTTTAACAGGAACTAAAGCATTATCTTTTAGAGGATTATACTTAATGATAGCTCTATACTCTACCGTAGCATAGGATACAGCTCTGTCTGAGAAACGGTTTCTGTCATACCCTCTCATACGTGAAAAACCACCAAGCCGGGCACCTTCCCATATAGGTGGACGGTGCAAGTTTAAACCAGGAGCGACTTCATGATCATCATTCCACGAGAAAGAGTAACCTGTCCATAGGCTGAGAGCGAGGACATTTTGTTTGGTAAAAGAGAAGCTGTTAAGATTAAAGTAATGGTTATATTTAAATTCTAAGAAGTCCCAGCTCTGTGTGGAGTCTCCCCACCCAAAATCTTTGGAGTACTGTAGCTCAAAATGGTATCCTCTTGAAGGGTTTAGGTTAAAGTCAGTATTGTCATGGGTAAGAAAAAATCTTAGACCATTGGTTTTCCATTCTGGTGCTGAAGACAGATCTTCATTTCCCCATATATCAGAAGCTTCCCAGTTCTCAAAGCTGTTGTATTGATAAAATGTTTTGAGTCCTATAGAAGTACTGCCTGATAAAATGGGCGTTCCTGACCCACAGGTGTGCCTACCTATGGCAAATCCATCTAAAAGTGCACAAGCCCCATCAGGATTCTCCCGTCCTGCACCAAGAGGAAGCACATATCTGAATGTTGTATTGAAAAAGTTTAAATCACCAGATGAGATAAAGACATCATCATTACTGGAATCATTTGAACCATTAAAATAGTAATGTCCTTTGGGAATATAACTTTTAAAACCTGTAAATGAAAAGAAAAGTCTCTCTGTATTAGGAATCTTAAAGTCTGAGAAGGAAATAAATCCTCCATAAAGATTTGCTTTATCGGAATCTCCATTTGTCGTTATATCTTGTGATAATCCTGAAAATGCAGCTGCCACAAATGTTGTTTGTGGTTGCAGTAAGCCCTGTTTTATAACACCTAATCCTCCAGATAAACCAGTAGAATCCGTTGAAAATGCAAAAGGAAGGAGAATCCATTCTTTATTACAGGCTGTGAGATTTGTATCTTCATTAATATTGGATATTTTAGAAAATACAAAAGGTTGTACATCCCACACTTCGCATTTTGAGAGATCTGTATCTTTTTCAGTAATGGAGACAGTAGAAAATTCAAGAGGACTGACCTTCCACACTTTACTTTCTGTCAGATTTAATTCTTCTGTAGCATGTAAGAGATTACTTACGAGAAAAGTACTACTTAATAAAGATATACATAAGTGTTTTTTGTATTTCATTCAACAATTATAGCTTAAAGCGTATAAAAGGTGAACGCTAATGAGTGCCTGGAATGATTCAATGAACTCTATATTATTTCAGAAATATTTAGGCTATAATACAACTATTATAGAGATATCATCTAAGGATAGAATAATGGAAATTAAAAAGTGTACTACACTTGAAGAAGCAAGAAGTGAGATAGATAGTGTTGACAAAGAGATAGTAGAGTTAATCGCAAAACGTAATGAATATATTAAACAGATAGCACATTTTAAAACAAGCGTAGAAGAGGTTAAAGCAGAGGAGAGAATAGCAGATGTTATTGCTCATGTAAGAGAACAAGCTATTTCTCTTGGACTCTCTCCAAACCTTATCAATGACCTTTATGTAAGAATGATAGATGAAATGGTAGAGAGTGAAATTTCTGAATTTAAGAATGCACAGAGATATTAATCTTCTTTTTCTTCCTCATCTGAATCTACTACTGCATCTACAGTAGCATCTGCGACATCAATGGTCGCACCTACAACAGAACCAGCCACAGAGATAGGAGCCGTTACTACTTGTGTACATCCTGACAACAAGAGCAAAGTTATAATTGAATAGAGTGTTGATTTTTTAAGATTTGGCATTTAGTGCTTCCCTGTACAGAATGGTTGATTCGTTTTATGCGGGGATTATATCATAAACTCTTTGTGTACTCCTATACACAAAGAGTATGTTAGAATATATGATTGATTTATAGAAAAGGGTTGAGTATGACTATACTGTTGCTTGAGGATGACGTGATCCTACAAGAGATCATAGAAGAATTTCTTGTAGAAAAAGGGTATGAGGTAGAGAGTTTTTTTGATGGTGAAAAAGCACTCGATGCCATAGGTTCCAGTTCTTATGATATGCTACTTTTAGATGTCAATGTCCCCAAAATCGATGGCTTTGAAATACTTTCATACTTACGTGAGATAGGCAATACCACACCAGCCATATACATTACCTCTCTTTCGGGGATAGAAGATCTCAAAAAAGGCTTTAACCTGGGGGCGGATGATTACCTCAAGAAACCTTTTGAACTTGAAGAACTGAATGCCCGTATAGAACACATCGTTAGGCTTTACCGTTTACAAGAAGAGATAGAGTTTGACGGTATGAAATTCATCCCTAAAGCACATCAAATATTTGTGAATGACAATGTAATAGAGATGAGACAAAAAGAGGCACAGGTTTTAGAATATTTTATACGTAATACAGGAAAGATTATCTCTTGTGATGAGATCATAGAAAATATATGGGATGATGAGAATATTCCTGCTCATGCAACGATACGAACCTATATTAAAAATTTAAGAAAAATGTTTGAAAAAGAATATTTTGAGAATATAAAAGGAGAAGGTTATCGTTTTAACATCGTATGAGCGTAAATCGCTTTTTAGTTTTTTAGCTGTCTATCTAGTATCGGTATTTATATTACTTGCGATCATAGGGTACCTTTTCTTTGAAAATAACCGCACCTCTATGCAAAATGCCATGAAGTTTGAAATGATGTATCAGGCACGTATGCTATCTTCTTCTATAGTGATGAAGGCTATGACAAATGATACAAATGGGGTAATGGATACAACAGCTCGCAATCAATTCTTGAAAAATTTAAAACATTGCCGCTTCCAAGTAGGATATTATGATAAACAGAAAAAAGCTGTTTACACCGAAATTGATGATTTTGAGGTAGTCGATAAAGATTTTTTTATCAAAGATAAAAGTTGTTACACTGTAGTAGAAGATAAGAGTAATCACTTAGGTGTCCACTATATAGTGTTAAAAGAGAACGACCTTTTTAAAACTGTACAGCAGCTACGTATTAAGATCATAGGATATTTAGTGTTCTCTTTCATACTTATGGGAGTAGTAGGGTATTTTTTAGGACGCCTGTTTTTAAGACCAGTGAGGGAACAGATAGAATCGTTAGATAATTTTATTTCAGA
>NZ_JBFENQ010000070.1:0-9201 GCF_041551015.1 Sulfurovum sp.
TGACTACGGGTGCAATCAAACATAAACAACATGTAAAAAGATTGGAAAAACATACAAAAGATACAGTGATTACTGCCGATTATGAAAATGAGCAACTCTTAGAGCGTAAAAAAAGTTTAAGTGATATGAGTGTTTATGATGAAACAGCTTCATTGATCAAGAAAGGTCAGGAAAAAGTTGCTGGTGTACTTTGTGATGTTTGGGAAGGACATGGTGTAAAAAAATGCATCTATAAAAATATCGTTCTTAAGTTAGAATCTCATATTTTAGATGTGTCATATGTTAGAGAAGCGACAAAAGTAGTTTTCGATATTAACACATCTTCTGAAAAGTGTGAAGTTCCTGATTATCCTATACAGGAGTTTGCACTCTTTAGGGACGATATACAAACAAAGAATGCTTACAGGGCAGAAAACTTTTGTAAAATATTAAAAGATGCGACGTTTGATGTTGATGAACAGAATGTAAGTGATAGTAGCAGAGACTTAACAGATAAAGAGAGAATAGAATTTATCAATCATATCGCTAAAGATATTTATAAGAAACAAAAAGAACTTTTACCAGAATTGCTACAATCTCTAAAAGAAACACGTGCTTGCCTGCAAACAGGAGAGGATCCCTTTACTGCCAATCAATGTATTGAACATTTTAGTCAAATGAAAGAACAGTTAGGTACAAAAGAAGATGACTATATTATACTTTGGGATGAAAAAAGGAAAAATATACTACTTGATAAAATAGAAGATGACCTTATATATTTACAATCACGTATGCCATGTGTAAATCGTTCACAAAACATTACCGACCTTTCTGCTTGTATGAAATAGACTTGTGAAATTTTATCGTATTTACATAGAGCTTACTAATGTGTGTGGTCTCTCTTGCAGTTTTTGTCCTACAAAAGAATTACCCTCTAAAGAAATGGATCTTGATTTCTTTGAATCTGTCGTTAAGCAAGCTAAAGTCTATACCAATGAGATAGCATGTCATGTTGTAGGTGATCCTCTCACACTTTCAAACCTTAGTGACTATTTAGATATTCTACATAAGCATGGGCTTAAAGCGATGTTAACAACCAGTGGGTACTTCTTAAAAAAGCACTCTTATGATACACTTTTTCATCCTTGTGTAAAACAAATAAATATCTCACTCAACAGTTTTAATAAAAATGATACCTCAATCACCTTTGAGCAATATATTAATCCAGTACTTGCATTATGTCAAGCAAAGTTGGCAAGAGAAGAAGATCTGTTTATTAATTTACGTGTATGGAATTTAGATGAAATGATGAGTGAACGTACATTTAATGAAACATTGTTTGAAAAGATTTCTTCTACTTTTGATACTAAGCTTAATCTAGAAAATATTTACGATGAGAGACCAAAATCTATACGTTTGGCATCAAAAGTACTTGTACATTTCGATAACTACTTTGAATGGCCTTCTCTTAACAATAAGAACTATGGAGACGGCACATGCCAGGGGTTACAATCACATGTGGCCATCTTAGCAAGCGGAAAGGTAGTACCTTGCTGTTTGGATTGTGATGGCATTATAGAACTTGGAGACTTGCATGAATATACGCTAAACGAGATTTTAACTTCTAATCGTGCGGTAAATATGTTAGAGGGATTTAAAGAGGGAAAAGCGATAGAAGAACTTTGTCAGAAATGTTCTTATAAAGATAGATTTAATACGTAACTAGTTACGTGAGCCTTTTGCAGAGAACAAGCATTAAAATGCAGTGCATGTGAAGCACTAAATGCTGAATCGTAAAACTTAGCGTTCAGAAAAAAATTTAGTTTTTTTCTAAGTCATACTTTAGCATTGAAGCGTAAGCTATATAGGGCTTTGCCCTATATGCGGTCAAAAATAATCATTTTGCCAGAAGTGTTTTTATAAAGATCGATTTAACAATTAATCTATATCAGGTGTAATTCTTTCAAATCTTGTACCTTCAAATGAAAAGTTACCCATCATACCCTTAGAGTCAAATACAAAACCAACCATATTGGAACCAAAATCAACATCATCAGCCTCTTCTTCAGCATTATATTCAGCTACAGCAATGTTTACATCAAGCTCAGTTTCCCAATCATCATCACGCATAAAAGTATTAAGTGCATCATCTGTTGTTAAAGCTATGATCAAAGAATATTGTTGTGCTCCCATTTGCATACCCATTGATGCAGATGTGATACTGTAATACCCTTTAGTAACACCATTTACACGTAGTGCACCTTCACCATATTTACCACCAATAAAAAATCCTGCTTCTTTTACATCAGGAAAAACAACGTAACCCTTTGCATTGTCTAAAAACTTTTTACCACCATTTACTTCTTTATAAAACACCATGAGCGCTTCATTTGCATCATTATCGATTTCTTCTGCTGTATCTTCTGCTATAGATAGTGTACTAAATGCCATGAGCAGAGCCAATAGAAGGGATATAGATTTTAATAGTTTCATTACTTGTCCTTAATTTATTTGATTTATTATAACATAAAAAATGTATTAAAAATAGTATGGAAAAGATTTAAAAGGGCAAAGCTCAAAAGAGCTTTGCCTGAAGTTTTATATGTGGAGCTAGTAAATTTTAATTAGGGTTTAATTCTTTCAAATTTGGTGCCTTCCATAGTAAAGCTACCCATCATTCCTTTTGAATCAAATATAAAAGCAACCATATCATCATCAAAATCAACATCGTCAAGTTCTTCTTTAGAGTTCCACTCTGCTATGGCTATTTTACCATCGACATCTGTTTCCCACTCATCATCGTCTAGAAGAAGAAATTTATTGAGTGCTGCATCAGAAGTAAAGGCTATGATCATACTATAGACTTGTGCTCCCATTTGGAACCCAACAGATGCAGAGGTAATGCTGTAATATGCTTTAGTAGCATTACCTACACGCAGTGCACCCTCGCCATATTTACCGCCAACAAAAAATCCTACTTCTTTGATGTCTGGAATGACAAGATAAGCCTTTGCATGTTCCAAATATTTTTTGGAACCTTTGACTTCTTTGTAAAATGTTCTGAGTGCTTCATTTGCATCTTTGTCTATTTCACTTGCAGAGTTTAATGTTGCCATAGAGGATGTAGTAAATGCTAAAAGCATAACGAGCAGTAGAGGTAGAAACTTAAATATTTTCATCACTTGTCCTTAATTAAAGTTATTTATTATAACACAAAATAGAATTTAATCAAGTGTGATACATGTCGTAAGAAGAAAAAAATGATGAAGAGTGTAACTAGAAGTCTTTTTAAAGTGAATTGAAAAGATAATGTAAAAATTTGAATCTGTTTGATGGAGAGAGAACACCATCAAACATTATAAAAAATTTAATTAGGTACTATTCTTTGGAATTTTGTACCTTCGATACTTACACCTAACATTAAACCTTCTGCCCCATATATAAATGCAACAATAGGTTTTTCATAACTTATGGAAGTTATATCTTTATTTTTCCCCCAGTCTGATACTGTGATAGAACCATCTACACCAGCTTCCCATCCGTTACTTTTAATAAAGTTGTTTAAAGATGCCTCTGATATAAAGGCGATAAGGACAGAGTGCTCTTGAACACCGGCTTGGTATCCTATAGAAGCAGATGTCATACTGTAAAAGTGTTTTGTTGTGCCATTTACACGTAATGCACCTTCACCATATTCAGCACCAACGATAAATCCACCTTTGATAACGGAAGGAAAGACAAGATAACCTTTTACTTGGGAAAGGAATTTCGCTCCACCTGGAACTTCTTTTTCAAATTTTTTGATAGCGGTATCAACATCTGCATTGAGTTGATTAGCAGGTTTTGCTAATGAAAATTGAGTAAAAGCTAGAGAAATGAGAACCAATAACATCATTGGGTTAAGTTTTTTAGTGTACATAGTGTAATCCTTATGAAAATTGCAATATTATACCTTATAAAAGTAAATAAATCGTGTAGGATGATCATGGAAAAATTGAGTATTAAAGCATATGCATCAAGACATAAGTTGAGTATATTTAATGTTGTTAAAATGACTAAATCAGGTCAGCTACCAACAGAGTCAGTTACAGAGAATGGTAAAGATGTAGTGTATATCCTTATAGATGATGCTGTAGAGAATAAAGTGAAAAAGGGTATTGTTAAGGAAGGGAATAATGAACCTTACAGTCTTCGAAAAGAGAATGAACGACTGAAAAAAGAGATAGAAAAATTAAAAGAAGAGATAGCTGTACTTAAAAATAGAGTATAATAGTTGTATGAAAGTAGCATATATAACAGATGATGTTTATCTAAAGCATGATACTGGTGCAATGCATCCGGAATCTCCACAGCGACTTAGATCTATTAATAAAGCCATTGAACCTTTACATCAATCATTAATATTTAAATCTCCTATCAGTGTATCAGAGCGTATACTTGAACTGGTACATCCTTCTGGGCATATAGAAAAAATAAAAAATGCCAGTGAATATGGTCAAAGCATAGATTCAGATACTATTTGCAGTAGTGATTCATATGATGCAGCGATTATGGCTGTAGGAGCAGGGATTGTCGGTTTAGATGGTATAAAGTCTGGAGAGTTTGAAAGAGCTTTTTGTGCTGTCAGACCACCTGGACATCATGCGACACCTACACAAGCAATGGGGTTTTGTCTTTTCAATAATATTGCCATAGCTGCACGGTATGCACAAAGTATAGAGTATGAAAAAGTGATGATCATTGATTTTGATGTCCATCATGGTAACGGTACACAAGATACATTTTATGAAGATGACTCTGTATTTTATTTTTCTTCACATCAGGCTTATACATATCCTGGCACTGGTGCGGAGTCAGATAGAGGAGAGGGTAAAGGTGAAGGGTATACTGCAAACTTTTTAATGATGCCAGAAAGTACTGACAGTGAATTGCTTGATATTTATGAAAATGATTTACCTTCATGTGTTGACAGATTCAAACCCGATATTATTTTGGTGTCAGCAGGCTATGATTTACATGAAAGTGATCCTTTGGCTCAGCTCAATATAACTACTGAAGGTATAAGAAGAATGGTTAGACTCATATTGAACTGTTCAGAGGTTCCTTTTGTCTTTTTTTTAGAAGGCGGTTATAATGTAAATGCCTTGGGAGAGAATGTCAAAGTGACACTAAAAGAAATGATTATGGAATAGACTGCGAATTATTATATATTTTTTAATAAATACTACTTATATTTATGTATATAACTGATATACTTCATGCATGGAAGTGTATAAAATAAAAAATATTGCCGGACATCTCGCAAAAGGATTTTTAAGTAATCCTCTTACCCCTGTTATAGCTGTTGCTATTTTACTTTTAGGTTTTCTCTCTTTGGAAATTATGCCTAGAGAAGAAGATCCACAGATAGAAGTGAGTGGTGGCTCTATCATCGTTGCCATACCTGGTGCTACACCTAGTGAGATCACCAATGTCATCATTAAACCTCTGGAGAGGCGTATACGTGAGATCAAAGGTGTAGAGCATGTTTATGGCATGGCTATGAATAATGTAGGTATGATAAACGTACAGTATTTCATCGGTCAAAACAGAGAGGAGTCAAACCTCAAACTTTATGATAAAGTTATGCAAAACATGGATCAACTTCCCAAAGGTACCATGCCACCATTGGTTAAACCTTTTGATATCGATATCGATATACCTATACTGACTGTGGCATTTTATAAAGCAGGTAATAAAGAAATTGATACGATAAAGCTTTATAAGGTCATCCGAGAACTTCAACAAGATATTAATTCTCTAGATAACGTAGCAAAAACAACACTTAAAGGTGTGAAAAAACCACAGTTTAATATTTTGATAGATTTACATAAACTTTCTGCTTATAATATCTCCCTGGGGCAGGTGACACAAGCAGTTAAATCTATTTCTTCAAATGCACCTGAAATAGACACAAGAACTTCAGAAGGCAAGCTTATTGTATTTGGTGTACAAAATGCCTTGGATAATGTTGAAGATCTTAATGAACTGATCATTGCTCAATATCGGGGATCACCTATTTATTTGGAAAATATTGCAAAAGTCGAATATAACTACGATATCCAAAATTATGATTCAGCTTCCATAACTTACCAGGAAAATATGGGAGGAGAACCCGGACCAATCCTTTTTCGTGATGCTGGAGATCAGATCACTATGACTATTGCCAAACTGAAAGGAACAAACGCCGTAAACATTGCACAAAGAGCGATAGAAGAGATCCAAAAGTCTAAAGAAAAGTTGTTGAAAAATGGTGTTGGTTTTATTGTGACACGTAATTATGGTATACGGGCAAATGAAGCCGTAAATGAACTTGTACATCACTTGGAGATCACTATACTTATTATCGCATTGATACTGGTACCTTTCCTTGGTTGGAGAGAGTCATTAGTTGTGACTATTGCTGTACCAATGATACTTGCAACCACACTTTTTATCGCATTGATGACGGATCAGACGATCAATCGTATTACACTGTTTGCATTTCTTCTGAGTTTGGGACTGATTGTTGATGATGCGATCATTGTGATTGAGAATATACATAGAAGACTGCATCTGAAAGAGTCTGAAGAGCTTGAATTTGATGAGATCATCATACAGGCAACTGATGAGATAGGCCCTTCAACAAACATTGCGACTATTGCCATTATGCTTACCATGATACCTATGGGATTTGTTGGGGGTATGATGGGGCAATTTATGAAGCCAATTCCTCTAAATGTACCGGTAGCTCTTGGTATCTCACTGTTTGTTGCCTATGTATTTGCTCCATATTTCGCTCGTAAATTTATTAAGTTTGAAAGTCATTCAAAGACTGTTAAGGAAGAGAATTAATGGAAAAAATTGTCTATAAAATCATTAACAGTAAGCGTAATAAGTGGATAGTAACACTTATTGTTCTGTTTTCTATGGGTGCAGCGGTGATGATGATACCTACTAAACTGGTTCTTGCACGTATGTTACCTGGGAAAAGTGCTAACACTATGACTATCTATGTCGATACAGCAACAAATGCATCTATAAAAGAAACAGAGTCTGTTACAACATGTATCGTGAACTATCTTAAACAAGAAAAAGAGATCACAGATATGGAAGTATATCTGGGACAGGGAGCACCACTTGATTATGCAGGTCTAGTAAAAGGAAGTGCACTTAAACGCATGAAGAATCAGGCAGAGATAGTCCTTAATTTTACAAATAAAAATAATCGTGATGAACCTACTTATATGATGGCACATCGTCTACGACCTTTTATCCAAAGTGAATGTGGTAATATTGTTCCTCATACATCTATAAAATTTATAGAGATGCCTGCGGGACCTCCAACTTTGGCAACGATCGTTGTAGAACTCTATAATGCAAATGACAGTGCATTACGAAAAATGTCAGCTAAAGTCTCGAAAATACTTGAAGATACAGAGGGATTGGTTGATATAGATGTAATGCAGGATGATATTTATACGAAGTATAATCTAGTACCTGACAAGGAAAAGATCATATTGAGTGGACTCAATGTTGAACAGGTCAATCAAATCATTTACCTTGCATTTAAAGGGATGCCAATAGCTGAAAAAAATACAAAAAACCAGCAAGATCAAATCCCTATTTTTTTAAGGCTTAATGATGAAACACGTGTAGTCGAAAAAGGGACAGAAGCTTCTTTAATGAATAAACTTTTTTCATTAGAGCTTATGAATGATAAGGGGATGATGGTACCTATAAGTGAAGTAGTTGAAATAAAAAGTTCGGATTCAAGTCCTACAATCTTTAGAAAAAACCTTAAAAATATGGTTACGATCACTGCTGAATGTGATATGGTAAGTCAAGTCTATCCTCTACTTGAAGCCAGAGAAAAGATGCTAGAAGTACTTAAAGACGAATATAATATGAGTAAAGTACCCGGGATCAACACTTATATGTTCGACCTTATTGCAGTAGATAAAGAAACTGGTGATGAAGTACTTATACGTTGGGATGGTGAGATGAAAGTATCTCTTGATACATTCCGAGATCTAGGTGGTGCGTTTATTGCTGCATTGGTATTGATGTTTTTGTTGATGGTTGTATACTATAAATCTTTTGCTTTGAGCGGTATTGTTCTTATAGGAAGTTTTCTGTCTATTATAGGGGTTATTGTAGGGCATTGGATCACTGATAAGATATCACTTTATGCAGCAGATACACATTTCTTCCTCACTGCAACATCACTGATAGGTTTTATCTCACTTATGGGGATCAGTGCGAGAAGTTCCTTACTGCTCATAGATTTTTCAAAGTCCTTGATCGCTGAGGGGATGGAGAAGAAAAGAGCCATAGCTGTTGCAACAGCTACACGTGCAAAACCGATCATGCTTACTGCTATTGCGATCATTCTTGGAAGTTTATTGCTGGCAACAGACCCTATCTTTGGTGGATTGGGTATAGCACTCATCTTTGGAAGTATAGCAGCCACATTGGTCTCATTATACTTCATCCCTGTATTGATGGATAATGCGAGGGATTTGATGCCAGGTGGGTGTGAATCAGATGGTGAGAAAAAACCTGGTACGTGGTGTATTTTGACTGATAATATTAAATCGTTTTTCCCTGGGAAAAAAGAGAAAAAGAGTGATGTTGTAATGAAGCATCATGAAGATACTTTGCTGTACGAAGGATATGAGTGTGAAGAAGACAGCAGGACTACATGGTGTACTCTTATAGATAATGTTAAATCATATTTCCCTAGAAAAAAAGAGAATAAGGCTGATAAAGAACCAGTATTAACAGATAATATTGATACTCTTACACATACAGAAGATAAGACTGAAGAAACGCATAATGTATTCAAATTGAGTACCCTTATTGATACTATCAAGTCATTTATTCCAGAGAAAAGAGAAAGTAAAGATGAGAATAAGAGTATAGTCATATGGCAGACCATAACAGATAGTGTAAAATCACTGTTTAATCTAAAGAAAGATAAAAAAGATGATAAAACTGAAGATGCATATGAAAAAGCAGAAAAAGAACGTGATTTCATAAGCTTACTTAACTTGGGTAATAAACATCTTGAGAAAAAAGAGTTAGATGAAGCTATAGAGTCTTATGAACAAGCATTGAAGATAAAAGAAGATGAAGGTGCAAGATTTAAGTTAGAACTAGCCATGTTACAGAAGAAGAAAGCAGAAAAGAAACAAGAGCAAA
>NZ_JBFENQ010000071.1:0-8715 GCF_041551015.1 Sulfurovum sp.
AGACAGACTCAAACTGCTTCTAGGGTTACTTGAGCCATTTATGATGCTCTTCATCGGTGCGGTTGTCGGAGTCATTGTTGCAGCGATGCTTCTACCTATCTTTACTATGACACAAGGGTTACAATAAAATGCCAACTATTATAAACATTACTCTGTTCACACTTTTAACACTCAGTCCCATACATGCTGATATGACAGGAGGAGAAGTCTCTCTTGGTTTCTTCAACCATGATCCTAGTGGAAATGCTTCTTATAAAAGTACCGCTTCAAACCTCGAAGAGACTTTTGGATTCAGTGAGGAGCAGGATATGTTCTTCAACGCCTATCTCGAGCACCCTTTTCCTTTGCTCCCCAATGTAAAACTGGGATACACAACCCTCTCGCATGGGGGGAGTTCTAGTGTAGAAGACTTTACCTGGGGTGATATTGGAAACATTAATGGGCATATTAATAGTAGTATGTCTCTTGACATGACAGATGTGACACTCTATTATGAAGTATTTGATAACTGGGTAGAAGTTGATGCTGGAATTACTCTAAGATACTTCAGTGGAGATATGGGTGTTAGTGCAGCTGGAGCGTATGACAGTGCAGATTTTTCTATCTGGGCTCCACTGCTTTATGGAAAAGCCCGTTTTAATGTACCTGCAACAGATCTCTCTTTCCAGCTTGAAGCCAATGCCATCAGCTATTGGGATATGACTGCTTATGATTATGAACTCTCTGCACGTTATACCCTAGTTATGGGCATAGGCCTGGAAGCAGGATACAAAGCATTTCATCTAGACAGTGATGATCTGGTGGACGGATTCCATGCAGACATCGACTTCTCCGGTCCTTATGCCGCTGCTATTTGGGATTTTTAATGGCAAAACAACGATTTAGGGACATCAAACAAGGTAAGATCCAAGTAGAGACACCCAAAGTCAAGTCCCCAACTAAAAAAGAGAAGGATTATGCTTCAGCAGGATTGAAAATAAAAGCCTTTTTAACCGATGCCTTTATGCTGCTCATGCCCATCATGTATGTGGTTTTTTATCTTGTCATGGATGGTCGGGAAGATTTTGCCGAACATAAACTGTTAGGGTGGTTCTACATCCTTCTTCCCCTAGTCATTGTCCAAACGATCTTTATGCATATGACAGGCCAGACACCGGGGTATCGTGCCTATAACATCATACTTATCGATGAAAATACAAAAAAGAAACCTACTCTGTTTGTCATCATCTTTAGAAACTTGGCTGCAATTCTTTCACTTTTTACCCTTTTGGGCTGGGCACTTATGTTTTTCCGGAAAGACAATAAAACGCTACATGACCTTTTATCAGCCACAGCTGTTGTACATAAAAAATGAAACAAGAAAGCACACTTCTTTCACCACTTTTAGGGGTTTACTACTTTTTTTATTTTGCCCTTGTGGGTGTCTATGTCATCTTTATGCCAAAAGTGTTGCTTGATCTTGGATACTCTCCCCTGGATGTCGGGATCATCTATGCTGCTGCCCCTTTTATGCGCTTTTTACTGCCTTTTGTCTTTCGACACACTATCTCTTTAACCTCCAAGGTATATCAGATCTCTTTACTCTTTACCTTTATAGGCACCCTACTTTTTTTGGCAACCGTAAATGATTTTTGGGTCTATCTTCTGGCGAACCTTCTCTTTGGCGCAGCGATGGGTATCTCTCTTCCCTATGTTGAGACCATAGCCCTGGCTTCCTTGTCAAAACACCGTTATGGGAAAGTGCGGCTCTGGGGTTCTCTTGGTTTTATGGGTATCGCACTTTGGTTGGGGAAAGTACTTGAGTCACCTTATGAAGCCCTCTATTATTTAAGCGCTATGGCATTTTTAACCCTTCTTTTTGGTGCTATGCTCACCAAATATGATACGACTTCTCACTCTACTGCACAAGAGGATGCTTCATTCTCCCTCTCTAAATATTGGGCATTTTGGATTTCTATCTTTTTAATGCAAGTGGGTTTTGGTGGATTTTATAATTTCTTTACCATCTATGAAACTGACCATGGTATTTCACTTGAGATGACCAGTTGGATGTGGAGTTTTGGTGTTATCTGTGAAATCTTTATGCTCTATTTTCAAGGTCCTCTGTTACAAAGAAACTTACTAAACATATTGCAATTTGCCACACTTGTCACAGCGTTTAGATGGATGATACTTTTCCTCTTTCCAGATTCTGTGACACTTACATTTGCCTCACAATCCCTACATGCCATAAGTTTTGCACTTTACCATACTGCAGCCATTACCTATGTCTTTTCACTCTATTCACAAAAGAAGCTTGCACAACAGTTTTTTCTGGGTATAGCCTTTGGACTTGGTGGTTCCTTAGGTGCGCTACTTTCCGGTCAGATCTACGGAGAATACCTTTTCTTGGTAGAGTCACTGATCACTTTGATGGCATTTTTTGTCTTACTTATACATCAAAAACGTAAAGTGAGCATACCTGCATGATAGAATCAACATATGCCATTATCTTCGCAGGAGGGAAAAGCTCCCGTATGGGTGAGGACAAAGCGCTTCTTCCCTTTGGTCAATACGCTACCCTCACGGAGTTTCAATACCATAGACTGAGCACACTATTTCAAAAAGTATATATCTCAGCAAAAGAGAATAAATTTAATTTTGACTGTTCGGTCATTGAAGATAGATATCCAGACCATTCCCCTCTTGTAGGGCTCATCTCTGTGTTTGAAACATTGAAGGTAGAAGAAGTTTTTATTTTAAGTGTCGATGCACCTTTTGTAAACAGAGATACCATAGAGAAGATATTAACTTATAATGAATGTGATCGAGATGCAATAATCGCCCAAAGTCCTAGCGGTGTTCAACCTCTTTGTGGGCTTTATAAAGAATCTATCTTGCCTTTAGCCTATGCACAATTGGAAAAAGGCAACCATAAGCTAAGTGATTTACTTCGCCTTGCAAATACACTTTTCGTACAGTTTAATGAAGACGAACCATTTACAAACCTCAATCATCCTGAAGAGTATCAAAATGCCTTTAGGCGTTTTGATAACCATTGATAGGGAAAGAAGTTTCCCCCTCTATCATTTGCATCATCAGTTTTCTAGAGAAGAAAACAAACTTTTCAAACAGTGCACTATGATACTTATCTTTATGGTATATCATCAGGAAATCTCTTTTACACTCAAAGTTTTGTACAGGAATCTTATGAAGTTTTCCTTCCTCTATCTCACTTTTTACTGAGATCTTAGAGATACAGGTCAAACATTCACGGTTCATCAAAATACTTTTAATAGACTCTGTATGTCCTAGCTCCAAGAAAATATTTAAATCATCTACTTTTTCTTTAATATACTCTAAAAAGACTTCTCTTGTACCAGAACCTTCTTCTCTAAGTACCCATCTCTTATCTTCCAATTCATCTATAGTACATTTTTTACACAAGTTTTGATCTGCTGTCACTACTACCAGTTCATCTACCCCTATTTTCTCTTTGACTATATCTGATCCCTGTACAAATCCTTCAACAAATCCAATATCGATCGATCCCTCTTTGATCATGTCTGCGATCTCTTTGGTATTACCCTCTTTAAGCGTGATCTTAACCTCAGGGTAAGAACTCATATAACTACAGATAATGGCAGGCATCAAGTAATCTACGATAGTAGTACTTGCTCCTACACGGATCATACCCTTGTTTTCTGAATTCTTAAATTCATACTCAATATCTGAAAGCTTTTTAAAGATAGGGTCTACCTCTTTATAAAATGCACGTCCCACTTCATTGAGTACAAGCTTTTTATTGATTCGGTCAAACACCGGTCGACCCAAGATATTTTCCAATTCTTTAATGGACATAGAGATAGCGGATTGACTTAGTTTCATATCTTTTGCAACATTTGTTAAATGCCCGGAGACTACAACATTTAAGAAGATCTCCATCTGTCTAAGTGTTAATTTCATATTTTCTCTCTTATTTAAAATAAATTTTCATCATATATTTCATTATTAAACCAATGAATAATTCGTAAATTATATCAAAATTATAGTAGAATTTTTAAAATGTTATCAATTATTTTGAATTAAAGGATTTTTATGCCGTTTTCCCCACAAAAACGTAAAGGCACGATGAGTGGTATTTTATTTGTTGCTATTTTTTCTGCAGCGGCAACATTTATCGCAGAACTTGGTCCAGTAAAAGCATTAGGGCTTTCGCCTTTGGTCATCGGTATTGTTCTTGGTATATTTTATGCTAATACCCTGCATAATCAACTTCCCTCAGAGTGGGAGACAGGTATTACATTTTCTGCAAAGAAGATCCTTCGTTTTGCGATCGTTTTTTATGGTTTTAGAATTACGTTTCAACAAATAGCTGAAGTAGGTATGGACGGCTTTCTGGTTTCACTCATCATGCTTTCAACAACTTTTATATTTGGAACTTGGCTAGGACATAAGATATTTGGTATGGACAAAGATACTTCTATGCTAACGGCTTCTGGTGCCTCTGTCTGTGGAGCTGCAGCTGTACTTGCCACAGAACCTGTACTTAAAGCAGAAGAGTATAAAACTGCCATCGCAGTCTCTATGGTTGTTTTATTTGGAACGATCTCTATGTTCCTCTACCCTGTACTCTATACCGCCATCTTCGAAAATGCCACAGGATTTTTACATATGACGGCCAGAGAATTTGGTATCTATGTAGGTGGAACCATCCATGAAGTTGCACAAGTTGTGGCTGTACCTTTTTCCGTGCCTGGTGCCCCTGAAGAAATGGCAAACTCAGCAGTCATTGTCAAAATGACACGTGTGATCATGATAGCCCCTATGCTCATTGTTCTTGGGATCTACTTAAGCTACTCTGCGAAAAAAGAGGGTGGAGCTACGGAGAGTGTCAAACTTGTTATCCCTTGGTTTGCTGTCTACTTTATAGGTGTTGCAGGATTTAATTCACTGCACTTGATTCCAGAAAACATTGTACATATCATTAACGAAATAGATACCTTTCTTCTTACCATGGCTATGACAGCGCTGGGTATGGGAACACGCTTCTCTAAATTTAAAGGATTGGGACTGGCTCCAGTCTATACTGCTACAGCAATGTTCGCATGGCTCGTCATAGGTGGCTTTGTTGTTACAAAAGTGGTCTGTGCCTAATATATAATTTTATCTCTAGAATAGCCTTTTATCCAAAGATGCAGTGAAATAAAAGCGCTATCTTCTCCGATAGCTCAATGCTTCCAATATATCTGATTTTTCTATCATTTCATGTGTATTGAGATCTGCTATCGTTCTACCTGTCTTTTTCACTGATGCGATACTTCTATGTGAAAGTCCGAATTTACTGATGGCATTTTCTAAAATTCGACTTGCATCACTATCTAAAAGACAATAGCTCTCTATCTCCCCTTCTGACAACTTTCCATTGAGTCTACTCTGTCCTCTGCCTTTTTGCCTTTTAAATGCTTTGAGTACCTCTTGATGCATTTGTGCAGAACTTATATCTCCTTTATCCAAACTGTCTACCTCTTGCATCACCACAAAAAGATCTATACGGTCTAAAAAAGGGTCAGAGAGTTTATTCTGGTAACGTTTTATCTCTACTTCGCTACATCTACAGGATTTATTTTTTGATAGCAGATTACCGCAGGGACAAGGGTTTTGCGCTGCAATGAACATAATATCTGCTTCATATTCTATCTTGGCATTGACCCTTGCTATATGTACCTTTTTGTCTTGCAGTGGCTCTCTAAGGGCTTCTAGTACTGCTTTGGAAAAATGAGGAAGTTCATCGAAGAAGAGTATCCCTTTATGTGCCAAAGCGACCTCCCCTATTTTAGCCACCGATGAGCCTCCCCCAAATATAGATGCAGAGGTTGCAGTGTGATGAGGAGATCTTATAGGACGCAGCGCTGAAAAGTTTGGTGTCACGCCATCCAAAAACTGATGTTTGGCTATGGAGAGTATCTCTTTTTCAAACAGGGGAGGCAAAATATCTTTAATGCGTTTGGCTATCATACTCTTTCCGCATCCCGGGTTTCCTTCCATCAAAAAGTTATGCATACCTGCTGCTGCGATGAGTGAAGCTCTTTTGGCTACGGTCTGTCCTTTTACATCTATAAAATCACTCTCATATTTTCGTTCAAAATAGTAGGGTATCTCTTTGATCGTAAAACTTTCCGATTCATAAGAAAATGCCTGTACATTTGCTTGAAAGTTCTTGCTCTTCAGTATCTCTATGGCCTCATTTAATGACTCTACTGCGATAAAGTCTACCCCGGATATGTGACTTAGATATGGAATGGACTCTTTAGGCACAATTGCCCGTTCAATAAGCCCCTGCTCTTTAAGAGATAAAACCAGAGGAAAAAGCATGGAGCTTGTTTTCACTTTTCCATCTAATCCAAGTTCACCAAAGACAAAAAGTCCTTCTTCCTCTACTACGGTTTTATGCATAGCGATCAATAGTGCCATAGCCAAATCTAGATGTGTCCCTGACTTCTTTAAATCCGATGGACTCAGATTGACCGTTATTTTAAGGGGAGGAAAAACAAAATCATTGGTAAGCAGTGCCGACTTTGTTCTCTCTTTTGCTTCCTGTATGTCACTGCTGGCTAAACCTACCACAGTAAAACCAGGAAGTCCTTTGGTAAATGTAGCTTCTATTTCTATCACTTGTGCATTGACTCCCTCAAGCGTGGCGCAGGTTAGTCTATTCACTATAGACTCTTTTTTTTGTTTCACATTAATCTGTCGTTTGTTGGGTGGTGTACCACTATCTATTTTTGCATTCATAGAGTCATGATGCACTAAATATGAGAAATAGGCTAAAAATATGTCAAATTGTAATATAATTTGAATGATACAAACACAAAGGAATCTCATGGAGTATATTGAGCAGGCGATGCTACGTGCCGAAAAAAGTAACTGTAAACATGATACTATGTTTTTACAAGCACTCAGAGAAGTACTCGACACGATTGAACCTCTTATAAAAAAACATCCCGAATATGTGCATGAAAATATCATCGACCGTATTATGGTTCCAAATAGAGGCATACACTTTAAAATAGAATGGATGGATGATGACAATATTATCCATGTCAACAATGGATATAGAATCCAATTTAACAATGCTCTTGGACCCTACAAAGGCGGTGTCCGCTTCCACCCTTCGGTCAATCCGGATGTCTTAAAATTTCTTGCTTTTGAACAGATATTTAAAAATGCGATTACCGGACTTCATATAGGAGGTGCAAAGGGTGGGGCTGATTTTGATCCTAAAGGTAAAAGTGATAAAGAGATCATGAAATTCTGTCAAGCTTTTATGTCTTCTTTTTATAACAGTATCGGTGCAGATATTGATATTTTGGGTGGAGATATAGGTGTAGGGGCCAGAGAAGTAGGATATATTTTTGGACAATATAAACAACTCACCAACTCTTATGACAGCATCATTACCTCCAAGCCACTTCCCCTAGGTGGAAGTTTAGGTCGTACCGAGGCAACAGGATACGGACTTATATACTTCACCCAAACCCTCTTAGAGGATATAGGAGAAACACTCAAAGGTAAAATATGTACCATTAGCGGTAGCGGTAATGTAGCGATCCATGCCATAGAGAAACTCTATGAACTCGGTGCTATCCCTGTAACCTGTTCGGACTCCAAAGGTGCTATTCATGACAGTAACGGTATAGACCTTGAGCTTCTAAAAAAGATAAAACTAGAAAGAAGAGCTTCACTAGAATATTATACATTGGAACGAAAGAAAGCTATTTATGTAAAAAGAGAAAACTATACTGAAGGGTGTAGTTTTGTATGGGATATCCCATGTTTTGCAGCATTTCCTTGTGCCACACAAAATGAGTTAGGTGAAAGTTCTGCACAATTACTCATAGACAATGATGTTAAGATTGTTGCGGAAGGTGCAAATATGCCTACAACGCCTCAAGCTATCGATCTTTTTGTAAAGAACAAAATTCTTTTTGCCCCAGCAAAAGCAGCCAATGCCGGTGGTGTTGCCGTCAGTGTTTTAGAGATGAGCCAAAACAGTTCACTCAATTATCTTTCGTTTGAAAAAGTAGACAAAAGACTACATGACATTATGTCAAATATTTACATTGAACTCAAAAAGACATGTGATGAATATAATCTTGATATGGATCTTATCTCTGCTGCAAATATCTTAGGATTTAAACGTGTAGCTGATGCAATGATCATGCAAGGGGTATAAATAATACATTTTATAGGAAGTACTTCCTATAAAACTTGACAGTCAAACAAAAGGAGAGTCAGAAGCACTTAGCTTCTGCAGGATAAGTGCTTATGCCTCTTTAAACTCTTCGTTTCCACTCTTTTTCGAACTTTTTTCTTTTCATATATGAGAGCTTTTCTATAAATACTTTACCATCCAAATGATCTATCTCATGCTGGATAGCGATAGCAAGAAAGTCATCATCTTCTATCGTGTGCTTATTGCCTTCTCTATCAAAATACTCTACTTTTACATGTTTAGCACGTTCTACTTCTTCATAGACACCAGGAATAGAGAGACACCCCTCTTGAAACTTCTCTGAACCGTCTTTTTCAATAATGACAGGGTTTATCATCTCTAAAGTATTTTCTTTAGGCTGATCATGTTCACTATCTGCATCCTCTAAAGGTATGTTGATGATCAATGCTCTTAGATCAATACCCACCTGAATGGCTGCAAGTCCTACACCATTACGCGCA
>NZ_JBFENQ010000072.1:0-8678 GCF_041551015.1 Sulfurovum sp.
AGCTACAGCTCCACCCATAGAATGCCCAAACAGATAAAAATCTTTCACATTTTTAGTTTCTAGGAACAGATGTAATCTTTCTGCCTGATCTGTAATCGTATAACCTAAGGTATTCTTTGAAACACTTTCCCCGTGTCCAGGTAGATCGACCACAATGATGTGATATCTGTCATCCCACTCGACTATAGTACGAACCCAAGTGTCTTTGTTACCACCAAATCCATGAACAAATACAAGAGTAATATCACTCTTGACATCATTTTCAAGATACACTATCTCACCAAAATCCAATGTAATAGATTTTTTCTCCAATCCTGCACTGTAACGTTCATATACCATCACCATATCATATACTTTTTTGGAACTACCAGTCGTAAAACCTAGCACTGTAACTAAAATAATGAAGATGATTTTTTGTATTGACATTGTTTATCTTACTTTCTATACAGAGCACAACATTTATAAGGTGCTATTGGTTTACATTCATCCTCTTTTACCGCATGAATTTTTTCTAAACCCTCTTTTTCAAAAAGCATAAACTCATATTCATACAGTGGCCATGGCGGTCCACCATATTTATCTGCATCATCCTGTGTATGAGCATAGACTAACAGCTCTCCACCTTTAACCACAAGAGAAACAATAATACCCACCAATTTTTCTCTATCTGCCGGAGGTAATGACTGAATGGTCAATCCTTCATAGACAAAATCATATTTACCCACAGATGACTCAGGCATATCGTAAATGTCTCCCACATGAAAATCAACCTTACTTTCAGGATGTCTCTTCTTCGCCAAATCAATAGCTGTAGGGGAAATATCTAACGCTTCCACCTCATAACCATGCTTTTCCAGTATAAGTGCATCATCACCCAAACCACAGCCTATGACCAGTGCTTTTTTATCTGTGACAGCATTTTGTGTACTTAAATGTTTTTCCAAATATACATTTGGTGCAAGTGTAGCCCAAGGTATCGTTGAGAGATCATCATGATCAGCATTTTTATACATGGTTTCAAAAAAGTTTTTCTTTTCCATTATTTCCTACTTTATAAAATGCTCTATATTTTATGAGCAACAGTCACTTGCTTCAGATGAACAACAACTCTCTTCACTCTCTTTTGGTGTACATGAAGGTGTTTCAGAGAATTTACCAAACGATGGAACACAGCATCCATCTTGTGTATCTTTCCCATCTATACCAAATACTTCTATATCATCCATAGAGTGGTAATTCTCCCAAATTAACCCCGTAGGATCCGTTACCCAATATTTGTTTGACTCTTTATAACAACAAACAGCACCCTCTTCTACTTTTCCCTTGATCCCTTTTGCTTCAAAATCATGTTGTGCTTCAAGCAATGCTTCATCGCTCTCATACTGAATACATAAGTGATTTAATCCCTTATCATCACCTCTCGTAGAAATAGCAAAATTAAGTGACAGATCATCCACTAGCCATTGTGCATAATCTTTTTTTACTTTTGTTGCCTTCATCCCAAATTGCGTGTTATAAAAAGCAATGCTTTCATCGATATCATCAACTGAGATATGTATATGTAATCTTCTTTTTTCATCCATTGCGTACCCTTTATATATCTAACTACATACATGTTTTTATATATTGAAAATGATTATATCATAAACAGATTGTTTTCTATTTCCAATAACCTCTTCTTCGCTTCCAAACCACCAGCATAACCTGTTAAAGAGCCATTACTCCCAATGACACGATGACAGGGAATGAAAACAGAAATAGCATTGGCACCTACAGCAGAGGCTACAGCTCTCACTGCTTTTTCTTTATCAATATTTTGAGCCAATTCCTTATAAGAAGCAGTGGTTCCAAAAGGGATTTGAAGTAGTCCTTTCCAAACAGACTTTTGAAACTGTGTTCCTATCAACAACAAAGGGATATCAAATGTTGTACGCAAACCTTTAAAGTACGCTTCAAGCTCTTCTTTTGCTAATTTCAATACAGAGCTCTCTTCTTCAACAAAAGTGGCGTTAAGCCCCTTTTGAACTCTTCTGTCAATGCTCTCTTTTCTCTTTCTGTATCGCCAGTCAGCCATACAGAGTTTGTTATCATACGATCCTAAGATCATTTCTCCAACGGGTGTTTTATAGTATTGGATGTTTATTGTATTCATGGTTAACCCAATAGATCTCTCTGTTTTTTTGTCAATTTATTATATACCAGATCATAAGAGTGATCTATCAGTTCTTTCACTGTTTCATCATCCACATCAGATTCTTCTACTGTCACAGTATTCCAATGCTTTTTATTCATATGGTATCCTGCGATGATACCTTCATAGAGTGAACGCAGTTCTAGAGCATAGATGGGATCACATTTTAGGTTGACTGAAACAGGTCTCTCTTCTGAGGTTAAAGCAAACATTTTTTCAGCGATACGATAGACACGAACCTTCTCATCAAACGGATAATCAAAGGTTACACCTTGTTTGCTACGTATATAGTTATCTAATTGTTCAAGGTTCATCGTCACTTTTCCTCAATGTATAAATATTACCTTTGTAAATCATAGCATAGTTCAATTATAGCTTCTTAGTTTTTGAACGTTTTTGAGTAATATCTTATAAAGGAAAAAAATTATCCTTTAAGTTTAAAAAAGATATACTTTTTAAAGGAAAATAATTATCCTTTAGTTAGAGATAGTAATAAAGAAAACTTAATCTCGCCAGGTGATATTATAGATATCTAGAAAAATATAAACTAAGGAACAATAAATGAGACAGTACGAAACATATAAATGTAATAAATGCGGTAATGAGATAGAGGTACAGGAAGTGGGTGGAGGAACACTTATTTGTTGTGGTCAAGAAATGGTATGTACAACTGATAATTTAACAGCTGTAAACCTTATGAAAGCTTTTGCAGGTGAAAGTATGGCAAGAAACAAATATGACCTTTTTGCCGATATTGCCAAAGAAGAGGGTTGGCATGCTATCTCACATCATTTTAGAGAAGCAGCTATTAATGAAATGTGGCATGCCAGAGCAGAGTATAAAGCGTATCATACAATGGTGGATGGACAGGAACTTAAAGGTACATTACAAAACCTTGAAACAGGAATGGAAGGTGAAAACTATGAACATACGGAAATGTACCCTAATTTCGCAGAAATAGCTTTAGAAGAAGGGCATAAAGAACTTGCTCGTCTTTTCAATGCCATTGCCAAAGTAGAAATAGAACATGAAAGAGAATATGAAGCACTTAAACAAGCTATGATAGAAGATGGCTTCTTTGAAAGTGAAGATGAAGAGTACTGGGTCTGCGAGGTTTGCGGACATGTACATAGAGGTAAAAAAGCGCCAAAAGCATGTCCATTATGTAAAGTAGGACAAGAGTATTTCAAACGCGAGCATCTTTACTAAATCATTGTTCTGTAATACATACAAAGATCAAACATTAGCAGCCTTTTAAGAGAGTGATAATAAAAGGCTTGCCATAATAGCCAATTATCTACTTTGATAAATTATGTTAATCACAAAAGTTTTATTAGATCAGTTCCAAACTGTTAATAATGATTTAATCTAATAGTATATATAATGACTTTGTTAAAGATAAAAGATATTTTAAATAAAATTTATTGTGCCAAACTTGTTGTGAAGCAGGGACGGAAAGCCATGGGTCTTGAAGAGTAAGATCGCCAGGTTGCTAAATGCCTTATGGGCTTTACTTCTATTGTTCTGCTTTTTTTCTTGTTTATCCAAAAAATTTTATTATATCAATTATCTATATTAGGAGAAACTATGAAAAAAATGATTATGACCGGTTTAGTATGTCTAAGTGTATGTATCCCTTTACAAGTATCAGCAGAATCTTTGCTAGAAAGAGTTGTGACGGGTGTTATCTTAGGTGTTTATGATAAACCGAAGTACCAGGATGACAGACCTTACTATTTATACAATAACAGATATTATTACGGTGGTGAATTTAGAAATGGGAATTACTACTATGAAGGTAGAAGATTGGATGGCGGTCGCTACTACGAAAGAGGATATCTTGATCAATTTAAAAGAGACTACGGTCTTTTTGATAAACCTAGATATCAAGACGATAGACCTTACTACTTTTACAACAACAGATACTATTATGGTGGTGAGTTAAGAAATGGACAATACTACTATGATGGCAGAAGACTGGATGGTGGTCGCTACTATGAAAGAGGATATCAAGATCACTATAAAGAAAAATATAAGAAAAAGAAGCACCCAAACCACAAAAATGGGTATTACAAGCATAATAAACACTATCTAGGTGAACATCAGCATGACTATTATGGTGAGAAGCGTTATTATGATGATCGCAAAAAAAGACCTAATGAAAAAAACAAAAAAAATAGTAGCCATAAACAAAATAAGAAGTAATTTCCAACATCTATAAATCAGCAATATAGCCTACCACATACTCGATATGTTGGTTAGCTAAGTTGCTTATTTTCCTTTAGTCGGAAACAATCCCTTATAGAGTCCACTTCCTATCACTTTATAGACTATAGGCTCTTCAAATATATCATCCATATGTACACCACCTATGATGCCTACAGGATGTTTAGAATATTTAGCTGCCTCAAGGAGTGTTTTACCTCCGACATTGGCTTCACTTTTTGTGTCAGTAGCTCTGTAAGCTCCTAAACCTATATAGTCAAGGTCAAGGGTATTTGCCTCAAGTATCTCTTCTTTATCATGTGTTGAGAGTCCAAGAAGCCTGGCTCCTATCTTTTGACGTACTAAGCTTACTGCTTCTTGTAGATCATAACTGTATTTTCGAAGATCTTCTTGTCCGAGGTGTAAACCATCTGCATATGATATAAGCTCAATATTGTCATTGATGATGAGTATTCCATCATAATATTCTCTAATGATCTCTAAATCTTCTTTTTTTTCTTCAAGTGAAGCCAATTTATTACGGTATTGGAGAATAGGTATATTTGGAAAAGTAGAAATGTGTTGAAGAAATGTTTTTAAAGAGACACCCTTTTGATTCAATGTCTCTTTGTCTGCAAGTGCGTATATCATACGAATGTTTTAACTTGCCTTCTTGTTAAAAAGTTTGAACAGGTCAGAAAGTGTTTGGTGCATATCACCACGGTCTACGATCATATCGATAAGCCCATGTTCAAGTAAGAACTCTGAACGCTGAAAACCTTCTGGCAAGTCAACACCAACAGTTTGTTTAATAACCCTTTGACCTGCAAATCCGATAAGTGCACCCGGTTCAGCCATAATGATATCACCCAACATAGCAAATGATGCAGATACACCACCCATCGTAGGGTCTGTCAAGATAGAGATAAAAGGTAAACCTTTTTGGTGTAGTCTGTTCAGTGCTGCTGATGTTTTACTCATTTGAAGCAAAGAGTAAGTACTCTCTTGCATACGTGCACCACCAGAAGCAGAAACAATAATAAATCCACACTCTTGTTCGATAGCTCTATTGATACCACGAACGATCTTCTCACCTTCTACGGAACCTAAGCTTCCACCCATAAATGAAAAATCAAATACTGCGATCTCAACCGGTTGACCGCCGATAGTACAAGAACCGCTCATCACAGAAGATGTTTTACCTGTTTTTGCTTTGGCCTCTTCTAAACGCTTTTTATAAGATATTTTATCTGTAAACTTCAATGGATCTACTGGTGCCAGTGTGTGATCAAATTCTACAAATGAACCTTCATCTACTATAGATTCTATACGCTTTTCAGCCATAATTCGGAAATGATGGTTACATTTTGGACATACATTTTGTTTGGCTTCTACTTCTTTATAGTACATCAAAGAAGTACATTTTGGACATTTAATCCACTGGTTAGGTGTCTCTTGTGCTACTGTTGCCGTTGTTACTTTTTTAAAAATATTTCCAAACATTCCTACTCCTGCATATCTATAATTTCTGAATTAATGCTTCTATCCGTGCTGCTATATTTTTATCTTTTGATACTATAACATAATCAGCCTCAACAATCACTTCAAGTCCTTCACAAAGTGCTAAACCTGCAGCAAAGTCGTAAATTCGAAACTCCCCCATAAAAAGTACGTAATTTACGGTATGTGCATAAGCCAGTGAGAGTGCTATGGCACCAGGTGATCTAAACTTCAACTTTTCTTTGTCTAATGCTGCAACCAATACAGGGTTTGCATAGGCTTTTTCAAAAAGTCCTATTTCCCCACCTATTGCAGTATGCGGTGCATGATATGTATTTGAAAAAAGTTTACCTTGCTGTACTTTTGTCGTAGACGTCTTGAGAAAAATATCTCCATTGGCAAGGTTACAGACCACTGCTGCATCTAAAATACCTTCAGCATTGATCTTAGCAACAGAGGTACCGTAAAAAGGAAAAAGAGAAAGGGCATTAGAAGAGCCATCTATGGGATCAATGATAATCTTTTCATCACCTTTTCCTATGATACCACTCTCTTCAGACTCTATCTGTCCAAAAGCACCTAAATGCTTGACAAATATCGCTTCGGCATAAAGGTCAAGTTTCGAACTGACATCTCCACCTGCACCTACTTTGGTTTTTTCAAACCAGGAACTATCAAAACCATCTTTTAACGCAGAACTGATCTCTTCGTTAGCTTGTATACAGGCTTTGATAAATTCTGTCATACTTTGTTCTTACTCGCCTCTCTTATCTGCTACGACTGTAGGTTTTATACCTCTAGGTGCAACCATCCAGAACTTTCTGATCTCCGTTCTAAAGTTGTCTAAGATATACGTAGCTCTTTTACTTCCTGTTTTTTCTGCATAATCTTTGAGTAGTGCTTTGAGTTCAAACATTTCAGTATCCCACTCATCTGTGTCGATACGAAGTGGTTCGACAAGCTCAGGGTTTATTTTTTCATAAAGTGAACCTTCTTCATCATATACAAAAGCTTTACCACCTGTCATACCTGCACCAAAGTTCACCCCAGTTTTACCAAGTATTACTGCAATCCCACCTGTCATATATTCACAAGGATGGTCGCCTGTACCCTCTACAACTGTAATAGCACCTGAGTTACGTACAGCAAAACGCTCACCTACTTGTCCATGTACATACAATGTACCGCCTGTTGCACCATAGAGACAGGTATTACCACCCAGTGCAAACTCTGTTCCGGCATTGTCTGCAGTGATCACAATACGACCACCATTCATACCTTTACCTATATAGTCGTTACCTGCACCTTCTATATTAATGTTGATACCTTTACTCATGAATGCACCAAGAGACTGCCCTGCAGTTCCCTTCATATTGAGTGTGATCGTACCGTCAGGTAATCCTGCATTTCCATGAATGGCTGCTATCTCTCCAGAGATTCTTGTTGCAAAACTTCTGTTTAGATTCGTGATCTCTTTATTAAGCACAATAGGGGTTGATGGATCTTCGATCGTAACTCTAAGCTCTTCAAGGATCTCTTTTTCATACTCATTTTGATCATATGGTTCATTAAATGGTACTTGACAAGTGTTTACACCATCTAATTTATACAGAAGTTCTTCAAAGTTAAATTTCTTTGCAAACTCATCGTCTATCACCTCAAGTAGATGATTTTGTCCAATGATCTCTTCTAGAGACTTGTATCCAAGCTGTGCAAGTATCTCTCTCACTTCTTCGGCCATAAGTGTAAAGTAGTTGATCACTTTTTGTACGTTACCCGTAAATCTTTTTCTCAAATGTTCATCTTGTGTTGCGACACCTACACCACAAGTATTCAAATGACATACACGTAGCATAATACACCCTACGATAACCAATGCACCTGTACCAAATGCATATTCTTCAGCACCAAGGATAGCTGCTTTTACAACATCTAGACCCGTTTTAAGTCCACCATCTGTTTCAACTGTGACTTGTCCTCTAAGATTGTTTGCTTTAAGTGCATTGTGTGCTTCGATAAGTCCAAGTTCCCAAGGGTTACCTGCAAATCTGATAGACCCAATAGGTGCTGCACCCGTACCACCGTCTCCTCCGGAGATAATGATCTTGTCAGCATACGCTTTTGCCACACCTGCGGCAATGGTTCCTACACCTGCTGTAGATACAAGTTTAACAGCTACTTTTGCATTAGGATTGATCTGTTTCATATCAAAGATCAACTGTGCCAGATCCTCAATAGAGTAAATGTCATGATGTGGTGGTGGCGAGATCAATGTTACACCCGGTTTTGTAAACCTAAGTGTTGCGATCAATGGAGAAACTTTAGATCCTGGAAGTTGCCCACCCTCACCAGGTTTTGCACCCTGTGCAACTTTTATCTGGATCTCTGTAGCAGAACGCAAATACTCTGGTGTTACACCAAAACGCCCCGACGCCACTTGCTTGATAGAAGAGTTTTTGTCAGTACCATAACGTGCTGGATCTTCTCCACCTTCACCTGAGTTTGACTTTGCACCTATGGTATTCATAGCCACAGCCAATGTTTCATGTGCCTCTTGAGAAATAGACCCCATAGACATCGCTGCAGTTGAGAAACGTTTGAAAATTTCAGACAGCGGCTCTACTTCATCTATACTAATAGGAGCTCTGTCACTCTTAAGGTTATAGAAATCACGTATAAATTTTTTATCTCTCTCATTTACAAGTCTTTGTACTTCAGCATAGTCTTCTTTACTTCCGGTCTCAGCACATTTTTGGATAGCAGAAATAGTTGGACGCGAGAA
>NZ_JBFENQ010000073.1:0-8526 GCF_041551015.1 Sulfurovum sp.
ATCTTTTCAACTGAGCCAGTTTTTAGTGCAATTTGGTTAAGATTATGATAGAAATTTTGTTTATTTATTTTAATAAATGCCATGCAAGATTATACCAAAATCCATAATAAAAAAGGGACAAAATGATTACTATGCCAGCAGAGTGGGAAAAACAGCGTGCAGTACTGTTATCTTTCCCTCATGAAGAGACAGATTGGCATAATCCGGATACTCCCGCAGTCCTGGAAGCAAGTCTCTCTCCCTTTATTCGCATTGCTCAAGCCATTGCCTACAAAGAAGCTGTATATATCATCTGTAAAGACAAAGAAAAGATCTCAAATATGTTCTGTTCCACACGCAATATGACTTTTATAGAGATACCTACCAACGATACCTGGATACGTGATTACGGATATATCTCTATCAAAGAAGATGATGAAGTAAAGTTACTTGACTTCACGTTTGACGGATGGGGAGGTAAATTTGAAGCAGGTCTTGACAATAGTGTCAACACTATACTTCACAAAATGGGATATATGGGTACCACACCGCTTAAGACAATCGACTTCGTTTTGGAAGGTGGTTCGCTAGAGAGTGATGGAGAAGGGACGATCCTCACGACCTCTGAGTGTCTATGTAATCCAAATAGAAATGGTGGGCTAAGTAAAGCTGAAGTGGAAGCAAAGCTTCAAGAAACACTTGGTGCAACACGAGTTTTGTGGCTGGATCATGGATATCTCTCAGGAGATGATACAGATAGTCACATTGACACCTTGGCACGGTTTGTCAATAGTGACACGATTATGTATGTCAAGTGCGAGGATAAAGAAGATGAACATTATGAGGCACTAAAAAAGATGGAAGAACAACTTCAGACCTTTAAAATGGCTGATGGAAAACCTTATAAATTGGTACCGCTTCCCATGAGTGATGCAATTTACGATGAAGAAGGACATCGTTTACCTGCTACTTATGCAAACTTTTTAATTACCAATGATGCACTCATCTATCCGACATACGACACACCACAAGATAAAATTGCCCATGAAGTGTTTACAGCACAGTTTCCAGACAGAGAAATTATTCCTGTCAATTGTCTCAAACTGATAGAACAGGGAGGCAGCCTGCACTGTTCAACAATGCAGGTAGCCTACTAAGGTTACATACTACGTCCGAAGTTTTGTGACCAATAGGGTTGTTGAAACTGCTCGTTTAACTGGTAGTAAGCCATACCTACTTCTGTAAAACGCTCACTCATGAGGTTTTTACAATGTTCATCACTTCGAAGCCATGCCTCCATTACTTCTTGTGTTGATTGCTGTCCTGCAGCAATATTTTCACCGATCGCACGCCATCTATAATCCGTATAGCTCATACGATCTCTTAAGTTACTTCCATGTCCAAGCCCCATATCAACAGCTACTCTGTCATTTCTGCTACCCGAACCATCATGGCTAAAATGCCGACTCTTAGCCATATCATAGCTGTGTGCATAAGCAGCTTCATAGAGTTTATTGCTCCACACTAATGGTTCTACCGGTCCCATACTTCCATACTTTCCACATGATCTTCTCTCTGAACGGACTTGATTGATTCGAGTGAGAAATTCTTTTTGCTGGGCTTTATTGATAGAAGGATGTGCGTGTGCCTGCTTTTTATTAATACTTTTACTATCTAGCTGTGAAGTTTGGCTTTTATCTGTGTTAATTATAGTGGTATGAGCAACCTTGTTCGAACCACATCCTGTGAAGATTAAAATCGTAAATGACAGTAGTGCAATACTAGTACTTTTCATGTTAATTCCTTTAAATCAAAATATCTACAGGAAAAGTAAAAATTACATGCATTTAGAATGTGCAACCTGGCAATCTTAAGTTTTAAGACCCATAGCTTTCCGTCTATATCTCACGATATGTTTGGCTTTTAACATTTCCTTTTTATACTATATACAAATAGAGTTTAATAAAAAATAAAATTATGCTAAAATTTGCTTTATGAAAACTGCACTAATCCAACAAAAGTTTTATGGAAATAAAACCGACACTATCAACGCTACTACTTCAAAGATACACGAGGCTGCCAAAAATGGTGCAGAGCTTGTTGTGCTTCAGGAACTTCATCAGAATGAATATTTTTGTCAAAGTGAAGATACAAAGTTTTTTGACTATGCTGCAAACTTTGAACAGGATGTAACATTTTGGAGTACTATTGCCAAAAAGAACAATGTGGTTCTAGTCACTTCACTTTTTGAAAAACGTACGGCAGGACTTTACCATAACACAGCCGTGGTCTTTGAAAAAGATGGTTCTGTTGCAGGGAAATACCGGAAAATGCACATTCCTGATGATCCCGGATTTTATGAGAAGTTTTACTTTACTCCCGGAGATCTTGGGTTTAAACCCATAGAAACTTCGGTAGGAAAACTGGGCGTGCTTGTCTGCTGGGACCAGTGGTACCCTGAAGCTGCACGTATCATGACACTTAAAGGAGCGGAACTACTCATCTACCCTACTGCTATAGGCTGGTTTGATGGAGACGCTGATGAAGAGAAAGCCAGACAGCTGGATAGCTGGATCACCATACAACGTTCTCATGCCATTGCGAATGGAATTCCCGTTCTAAGCTGTAACCGTGTAGGATTTGAAGCAGACAGTGCTGGGGTGATGGCCGGTACACGTTTCTGGGGGAACTCCTTTGTTTGTGGTGCACAGGGAGAAATGCTTGTTCAAGCAGGTCATGAAAAAGAGACCATACTTTATGCAGATATCGAACATGAGCGTACAAAAGAGGTACGTGACATTTGGCCATTTTTACGTGACAGACGTATAGAAGAGTATCAGTGTTTACTTAAAAGATATTGCGACTAATTTATCTTTAAAATGAGTTTTAGCAATGATATTTTGAATATCATTGCTGCTCAAACCACCACATAAAGGCAAACATAAGTCCTGGTGTTTTTGCGATTGATTCATCATAGATAAGTGCTTTAGCATCCTTCACAGGAAGATACACCACTTCAATATCTTCATGGTCAACGCCCCCTCCTTCACTCACCTTCATGCTCTCATCGACTTCTACAAAATAAAGTATCTGTTTACTTCCTGCAAACCCTACTGATGTATGAAAAGAAGTAATTCTTTCTATATTTTGAAGTGGAACAGCATATCCACACTCCTCTTCTATCTCTTCTTTTGCTATTTCTGCTAAAGAAATTTTTTTATCTACAATACCTGCACAAAGTTCAACTGTCATACCATTGTCATTGTTTAAGTAGACCGCAGGACGAAACTGCTTTACTAAAATAAATGCTTTTTTCTCTTTATGATAGATCAATATAGCAACACTATCATGTGCTTCAACGATCTCCCATGATTTCTTGATACCGTCTTGTTCGTAGGTTGCGAACGATGTTGATATGAACTTGGCATTTTCTAAAGGTTGAAGTTTAAAGTGTTTGATCTGATTTGCCATATTGTACTCTCATACTTAATTCTTCATATCCATCCCATACAAAAGGTTTATCTTCTTTTTTCATACTAGCTAAAAGCTTTGCCTCATTCTCTTTTGCATCTTTGATCACTACTTCTTTATATTTTGTTTTCGTCACATCTTTATATTCGGTAAATGTTTTTAAAACGGTATCTTTTATGGATGTCTTACGTAATACGCGCATAGGGTTGATCCATCTTCCATTTTTCATCAATCCAAAGTGTAGGTGAGGTCCTGTACTTCGTCCTGTACTTCCTACGTAGCCTATGATCTGTCCTTTCTTCACACGTTGCCCTTTCTTCACACGTATACGACTCTGATGCGCATAAAGAGATTCATAACCACCTGCATGTTTAATTTTAACTACTTTTCCATACCCACCCATATGACCAGAAAAACTTACTTTTCCGGCATTTACCGCAAGAAGAGGTGTTCCTCTTTTTGCACCAAAGTCTGTACCATGATGAGGACGATACCGTTTCAATATCGGATGGTATCTTCTATGAGAGAAATGGGACGTAAGACGTGCATGACGTAGTGGCATTCCAAAACTTGAAGAAGTACTTTTTGATGGAATCCTACGTTTATATGTTACTTTTTCCTTACCTTTTACGGTATAGGCTTGAGATTTTTTAGCACTCTTATAGCCATACCCATCTTCATCAGCATAGATAAACTGTTGTTTATTGTTGGATTCAAGCATTGCTATTTTAATATATGGCATATAATATGGTTGACCCATTCTTGTTTTTTGTGTATAGAGAAAAGAGACTTTGTCACCCTTCTGAAATTTTTTTGCATTTACAGTACCCTTAAAAAGTTGGCCCATCTTATCTGCCAATGCAGGATGATGTAATGCATTCGTAATATCTGTATGGAGATTTTTTTCTATGGTAACAGTAGCACTGTACTCTTTTTCTTTATACTCTATAGGAATAATATCGAAACTATAGATATCACTATCATACGCTTTAGCCAATCGTATCTGCATCTCTTCCCCTATAGGGATCAATGCCTGTTCAAGTGTATCATCTGTGTCTTTTAGCTCATAAAACAGTTGATCACCTTCAATTTCAGAGAGAAACTGGATATCTGTTTTTGAAATATCATTTAATAGATCTGTTGAAATATCTCTTTTGGCCAAATAGTCTGAAAAAGTTTGACCTTTTTCCCAACGTTCAAGCGTTACTTTTGCACCAAATAATGAACTTGATATCAAGATCCATACCAATATATTTTTCAGACTTCCCATACTCTACCATTATCCCTACTGCTTAGTTGGACATAATTATAACTTAACAAGGTTAATCTACCTGCTACACTAAAGACATCAATAAACTTTTACTATATTGCTTGTATAATCAATACAATTATTTTATCACCCAAAGGATCGCTATGCGCAAAATAGCTCTTATCACGCTACTCTCTTTACCTCTTTTTGCAGGTTTTTTCCCTCAAACAGTACATACTTCTATTAAATCTGTAAAAGAAAACGCCATAACACTTAATTCAAAATTTCCTGTTAATGGTATGAGTGGTATTGTGATACACAATTATGGTAATGACCTGACAGCCATTACAAGTCGTATCACGCAAACTTCATCGGATGGATCTGCTGCATTAGTCAGTGCAGACATCCTGTATCATGAAAACCTGCCTACGATTAAAACAGCTGTTTCTCCTAAAGACAAAGTCATAGGGGGGTACCTTTACAATAATGTGCTTCTTTTAGCACCGGATGCAGATACCTATGCCAAGATCACATCTCAACATACTAAAAAATGGATACATCCAGACCTTTTTGCACTCTACCTCTCTGTTGAAGGTGAGGAAAAACCAACAAAAGAAAACCTTTCTCATTTTGCAAAAAAATATCAAGTAGGTCTTGTCTATATCGTACGCAAAAATTCTGCTGTACTTTTAGACCCTATTTCTGGAAAAATAGTATCTCAGAAATCTATGACAAGTCTTCCAGAAAAAGGAAATTTTCCTTTTTACATGCGTTTTGAAGCACTCGATTCAGGTTGGTTTGGCAGTAAGACCGAAGGCAACTATTACAACACTATGGAATCACTATAATGGAGCTGGTCTATGTTAGATAAAAAACATATAAAACATTTTGAAGAACTTGTAGGTAAAGAAAACGTCTATAGTGATAAAGCACACCTTATCGCATACTCATATGATGCAACACGTACACGTTTTGAACCTGAAGCAGTTATCTTCCCTAGAAATGAAGCGGATGTAAGTGCCATACTCTCCTACTGTAATGAACACCACATCGTTATTACTCCAAGAGGAGCAGGTTCTGGATTTACAGGAGGTGCTCTTCCTACCCAAGGTGGTATCACCCTAGGGATGGAAAAGCATATGAACAAGATCCTTGAGATTGATATGGAAAATATGGTAGCTGTAGTGCAGCCTGGCGTAATCAACATGGATCTACAAAAAGCGGCGGAAGCAGTAGGACTTTTTTATCCGCCTGATCCAGCCAGTGAAGAATATTCCACCATCGGTGGAAATGTAAGTGAAAATGCAGGGGGTATGCGTGCAGCGAAGTACGGCATTACTAAAGACTATGTAATGGCACTTCGTGCAGTACGTCCAAATGGCGATATCATCCGTGCAGGGAAACGTACCATCAAAGATGTGGCAGGCTACAACATTGCCGGTATCCTCATTGCCAGTGAAGGTACGCTTGCTGTCATTACGGAGATCACTGTCAAGCTCATTCCTAAACCTAGGTTTACCAAAGCATATATGGGGATATTCCCTTCTGTAGATGATGCAATGAATGCCGTCTTCAAATCCCTCGCAGCCGGTGCGAACCCTGTAGCTATGGAGTTTATGGATGACTTGGTAGTACAGGCACTTAAAGAGAAATTAGGCATCAAACTACCAGAAGATGCCGGTGCACTGCTCATAGGTGATGTTGACGGGAATGTCATAGAGGAAGTAGAATTTCAACTAAAAACTTTAGAAAAGTCGTTTAAAGAGAATGGTGCTCAGGACTTCATCGTCGCTCATGATGACCAAAAAAGAACTGAACTCTGGTATGCAAGACGTAATGCTTCTCCTTCCATCACTATCTTTGGAAGCAAAAAGCTCAACGAAGACATCTCTGTACCAAGAAGTATGTTACCTGAAGCACTTAAACGAATCTACGCTATCGGTGATAAATATGGATTTAAAGTACCATGTTTTGGACATGCAGGTGATGGGAACATACACGTCAATGTGATGGTAGATGGTTCTGACGAAAAACAACTTCATGATGGCCATCAAGCCATAGAAGAGATCTTTGAACTCGTAGTAGATATGGGCGGGACATTAAGTGGAGAACATGGTATCGGTACAAGTAAAGCACCGTTTATGAACATCGCATTTAATGATGTTGAACTGGACCTATTTAAGAGTATAAAACATTCTTTTGATCCTAACAACATACTAAACCCTGGGAAAATGGGATTACCAAACTAAAAAAGGTTTTTATGAAAAAGAATAGTCAATTAAAGGTTATACTTAAAAACTATTACTTTTTCATAAGGGATTTTGCTACAGATCTATTTGATGATAAACTGGGACACTATGCCTCCAGTCTCAGTTGGAGTACACTCTTTTCCATCATCCCTTTTTTGGTCATTCTACTTGCAATTTTTACTAATATGCCCCTCTTTGATACAATTTATGCAAAAGTAGAAGAACTTATCTTTTCCAATCTCATGCCGACGGATTCCAAAATGATCATGGAGTATATTAATACCTTTGTAGAAAACTCCGATAAATTAGGGTATTTGGGCGTACTTTATGTAACCTTTGCTGCAGTGATGTTTTTCAAAGATTATGACAACATCGTGAATGATATCTTTTCAACCCCTAAGCGTACTATCTGGCAAGCTGTAAAAACCTATCTTTTATTGCTCATTATCATACCGTTAATGATGGCTGCCTCTTTTTATTTTACTTCGTTCATACAGGTGTATCTTGATAAAAGCAGTGTTACAAGCATCATACATCTTTATACTTTTTTACCGTTCTTTATCACATGGATGATGTTTTATATCGCCTACCAACTCTCTGCCAATACACGTATAGAGGTCTCAGCTGCACTGATAAGCTCTTTTATCGCTTCACTTGTCTGGTATCTCTCTAAAAGTGCTTTTGTCTTTTATGTCATCCATAATAAAACCTATGCAAGTATCTATGGAAGTATCAGTACCCTGCTCTTTTTCTTTTTATGGATCTATATCTCATGGGCTATCTTCATCCATGGTCTGAAGTTTTGTGACCTACTGAACAAAAATGAAGAGATAGACCATATATAAAGAAGCCAAACCCAATACTAGCCAAAAGAGTTTTTTACTCCATATGGCTCCAATAGACAGTCCTATATACCCCATCATCGACCAGATAGGAAGAAGTGCTTCTACACTATTTTGAGGCAGTTCGAACAGAGCTGATAAAACTGTATCAAACAGACTTCCAAACCCAAATAGATGCAATCCCATCACCAACGGATAAAAAGGTACAAAAAGCAATGATAGCATCGGAGATAAAAGCTGATATACACTGGTCACAGCAAATATGCTATGCACTACAGGAAGCATAAGTACAAAAATACCCAATGGAATAAAGATCAATGATACGATCCATACTTTCACTCCTCTGCTATACTGTAACAATAAAAATATATAAAATACCCCTGCCACAGAAAGCCAAAAACTAAGAGAAACCAATAAAGAAGGGAACAGTGCAACAAGGATAAGTATAATCGTAGTTAAAAAGGTAAAACTCAACAGTTCCATTCCCAATAACAGTACTATCCATCCTACTAGAACCATGGCATAAGAACGCACTAAAGAAGGTGGGAAATCTACAAACCATACATAGAGCCCTAAAAATACCATAGCCACTACACCGACATCGAACAGTGCATGGCGATAAGGGGAAAAGTGTTGCTGTAGGGGCCTATAGAGTAACAAAAGAAGGCTATAGACCAATCCCCATAATATTCCCAAATGAAATCCGCTCAATGCCACAAGATGACTGACACCAAGC
>NZ_JBFENQ010000074.1:0-8437 GCF_041551015.1 Sulfurovum sp.
GAACCAGTTAAAATTTTGGATTTCATTATATTTCCCTTTAAAATATGTATGTATTAAAGGAAGAAGAAGTATATAAAAGTGATAAATTACTTATCAAAGTAGATTATGTACGATTCTCTTCCCTACGCTGGTATTATCCAGTTCAAGTTCGACGGGTCAAGCTATTAAGCTATCTCAGCTAAATATAAAATTCAGCGCCCCGAGAGATTGATAAGTAACTTATACAAAAAATTAGATTTGATTATCCTTAAATAGGAGTATTTAACTCCTATTTAATTGAACTGATGCCAGAAAGGTGTGCCGACTGTTGGCGTAGAGGGAGAAGCAAACTCACGTTCTTTCATGACTCCTGCTTCATAACCCAATCGTCCAGACTCTACAGCTAACCTAAAAGCATCTGCCATTTTAACAGGATCCTGTGCTAATGCTATAGCAGAGTTAAGTAGTACTGCATCATATCCTAGCTCCATCGCTTGTGCTGCATGAGATGGTTTTCCTATCCCGGCATCAACAACCAACTTAAGATCTGGAAACTGCTTACGAATGGCTATAAGGTTGTCCGGATTCATCAGTCCTTTGCCTGAACCTATCATAGATCCCCATGGCATAATGATTTTACAGCCCACATCTGCCAAGCGCTTTGCAACTACAAGATCATCTGTTGTATAAGGAAAAACTTCAAATCCTTCTTTTATGAGGACTTCAGCTGCCTTTACCGTCTCAAACGGGTCTGGCTGTAAATTGTACTGGTCACCGATAACTTCAAGTTTTACCCAGTTTGTACCAAAAACCTCTCTAGCCATCTGCGCTGTAGTAATAGCCTCTTTGGCAGAGTGTGAACCTGCTGTATTTGGCAATACTTCTATACCTAATGATTTAATAATATCCCAAAAAGGGTTACCCCCTCCCTCACCAGCCGCTTGCCGTCTCAAAGATACCGTTACAATTTGCGCACCTGAAATCTTAATAGCATCTTCCATATTGGCAGGACTTGGATAGAGTGCAGAACCTATGAGCAGTCTACTGCTTAATGTTTTCCCACCTATTTCCCATGTATCATTATTTGATTTTAAATGTTTAGTCATTTTATCCACCTTGTACGGGAGCCAATATCTCTATGCAGTCATTGGCTTGAATAATAGTAGATTCGTAGGCTTTAATGGCAACAAAAGTTTCATTTAGAGCCACAGCAAAACCTTCTTTTTTGTAGCCAAGTTCTACTATCATCTTTTTAATATTTATACCATCAGTAACAGTTTTTTTTTCTCCATTTACGATTATGTCTATCATTTTTTATCCTTGTATATACCTTCATTTAACGCCTTTTCGACAATTGCAGGAGCAAGCAGATAACCATGTCTGTAGAGTCCGTTAATTCGTGTTAATTTTTCAGAATTTTCTATGCGTGGCAAGTTGTCTTTAAATGCCGGACGACAATTTGTTTCCGTGTTGACTATACGTGCCTCTCCAAAACCTGAATGCACAGAAAAGACTGCTGAAAGTAACTCAAGACTTGAACGTACTGACATCGGACTGGTATCTTCACTCTCTATCTCGGTTGCTCCAACCACATACCGTTTAGCGCCTGGTTCTTGCGAGATATTACACTCTTTACAGTAGTCTAATTCTATGCCCTCACAGCCATTTTCGCGAGGTACAATATAAATTTTATAACGAGGGTGAAGTAGCCTTGTAGGACGAGTTATGTTTATTTCTGATGATTCAAGCCAAAACACTTCTCCTCTTACTCCACGTAAATCAGGAAAATGCTCTTTTGCTCCTAAACCTCTGGAATCAAAAACCCAGTCATACTCTTCAACCTTATCACTATAAAAAACTTTTCCGGATTCTATTTTATCTACCTGAGTATGTTCCATCCATGTGATGTTAGGGCTCATACTTAGTGTATTTGTAGAAAATGCTATAAATCTTTGTGCATCTACTTGTCCTTCATCTTTAAGATAAAATGCTTTAGCATGATGTTCAAGTTCAGGTTCTAATTTAGAGAGTTCTTGACTGTCAAGCATCTCTATATCTTTGGCCTCTTCTATTTTATTACGCAATGAAGTAATAAAATGATCAAGTTCTGCTATGTCTTGTGGATGAGCTGTAATAACTGATCCTTTTAACTGTAAACCATCATATACACCAGCCTCTTTAAGCAAATCTCCCCACAGTTCCATCGAGCGTTTTCCATGCTCAAATATAACAGACTCTGCAGTTTCTAATTCTGCAAAAGGAGCTAACATACCTGCTGCTGTAAAACCCGCGGCATTCGTTCCCTCTTTAGAGCTTTTATCAAAAAGTGTTAATGTATGCCCCTCTTTAATTAAGTTGAGTGCTAAAACTCTTCCTACAAGACCAGCTCCTACGATTGCAATATTCATTATTGTCCTTTCTCCCTGACAAAGAGCAAAGCTCTCTGCCAATTCTTCTCACTAAAGTTCACCATTTGGCTCAAGAATTTTACGCTTTTTCTATCTTAGCTGCTTCAACATAGACTTCCGAACCCATTTCCTGAAAAGTCATAGACATTGCATCCATTCCATGTTGTTTAGCAGTTTCAACATCCGTTCCCAAGTTATCTGCATACTCTCTTACCTCAGCAGAGATCTTCATAGAACAGAACTTTGGTCCACACATTGAACAGAAGTGAGCTACTTTTGCTGCTTCCATTGGCATAGTTTCATCATGGTACTCTCTAGCTCTGTCTGGGTCAAGACCGATGTTAAACTGATCTACCCATCTAAATTCAAAACGTGCTAAAGACATCGCGTCATCTCTTGCTCTTGCTCCTGGGTGACCTTTTGCAATATCTGCTGCATGAGCGGCAATTTTATAAGTAATGAGTCCTTCTTTAACATCATCTCTATTTGGAAGACCAAGGTGTTCTTTTGGTGTCACATAACAAAGCATCGCACAACCATACCAACCAATCATAGCTGCACCGATACCTGATGTAAAGTGGTCATATCCTGGAGCAATATCTGTCGTTAAGGGCCCAAGTGTATAGAATGGCGCTTCATGACACCACTCAAGCTGTTTATCCATATTCTCTTTGATCATATGCATCGGCACATGGCCAGGACCTTCGATAATTGTTTGTACATCATGCTTCCAAGCAATTTGTGTTAAACGTCCTAGCTCTTTAAGCTCAGCAAACTGTGCTTCATCATTTGCATCTGCACCAGAACCTGGACGTAACCCATCACCAAGAGAGAATGTTACATCGTATGTTTTCATGATTTCACAGATATCTTCAAAGTGTGTATTCAAAAAGTTTTCTTTATGGTGGTGAATCATCCATTTAGCCATAATTGCCCCACCACGAGAAACGATACCCGTTACACGTTTTGCCGTCATTGGTACATGGTGAAGAAGTAATCCAGCGTGAATCGTAAAGTAATCCACACCTTGTTCAGCTTGTTCTATAAGTGTATCTCTAAAGACTTCCCATGTAAGATCTTCTGCGATTCCATTTACTTTTTCAAGTGCCTGATAGATAGGTACTGTACCAATTGGCACTGGTGAGTTACGTAATATCCAGTCACGTGTTGTGTGAATGTTTTTACCTGTTGAAAGATCCATAACCGTATCTCCACCCCAACGTGTAGACCATACCATCTTCTCCACTTCTTCAGCAATACTCGAAGTCGTAGCAGAGTTACCGATGTTAGCATTTACTTTTACTAAGAAGTTACGACCGATGATCATAGGTTCAACTTCCGGGTGATTAATATTACAAGGGATAACTGCTCTACCTTCAGCTACTTCTTTTCTTACAAATTCTGGTGTAACCATCTCAGGTAAATTTGCTCCAAAGTTCTCACCTTTGAGTCTTGCCTCACGCTCTTCATCTTGAAGATACTCTTTAGTCATCGCAAGGTTTTGGCTTTCACGAATAGCGATGAATTCCATCTCTGGTGTGATGATACCTTGTCTTGCATACCAAAGTTGAGAAACATTTTTTCCTTTCTTGGCACGCAAAGGTGTTCTTACAAGTCCTGTTGCACCGGCAGTTACGAAGTCAAGTTGTTCGTCTGTAGTATATCCATTGTCTTCAGGAGCCATAATGCGTCCTTCATACTCTTCTACATCATCTCTACCCATGATCCACTCTTTACGAATCGCTGGAATCCCCTCTCCTACATCAATCTCTACTGACGGGTCAGTATATGGTCCAGAAGTATCATATACACCTAGCTTTGTATCATTGCTTAAAGTTATCTCACGAATAGGTACACGAATATCTTTGTGTATCTCTCCTTTAAGATAGACTTTTTTTGAAGCAGGAAAAGGATCTCTTGTTAAAAGTTCATTGGATGTTGTTAGTGTGTCTTTATATGGTTTTGTCATTGTTTTTTCCCTTAAAATATGGTTTGTATTTTGTGGGAAGAGGCGTAGAAAATCAGTAGGTATAAATATTATTATTTATAATTAAAATTTAAATACAAATCTCTTCCTTACGCTGGTATTATCCAGTTCAAGTTCAACGGGTCAAGCATTTGCTATCTCAGCTATGCATCAGATATGTTTTCCATAAATGATCAAAGCTCCCCGAGAGGTTGATGGCGTACTATAGTTTAAAAAGGATAAAAATAGACTTAATTTAATGTTTAAATATTGGAGGAAATCGAAAAGTTATGTACATAAAACTAACTCTTTTATGAGCAATGTTTTTTAAAAACAATGAAAAGAATTTTGTCAAGTGGACTGAGACTGGATAAAATCCAGTCTCATAAGAAGATCAAGTTTGACTTAGAAAGTGTAAGTTACACCTACGTTAACAGAATCTACTGTAACGTCTGTTCCAGAAGCAAATCCTGAATCATCATAAAGGTTTGTATAGTCTGCGAATACACCGATATTTTCAGTCAATGCATAGTTTGCACCTAGACCCCATTGGAAACCATCTTCTGAAGATGAAGTACCATTATCATATGTAGTCTCTCCATATCCAAGTAATCCATAAACTGAAGCATCACCGATTGGATACATTGGTTTAACATAGATAGCAGCATTTTCTAGGCAATCAGTAAGACCAGCATATCTAGCTTCTACACCTATATATTGGTTGAACTTATATCCTGCCAATAAAAGTGTTGCATCACCATCATGTTCTCCTGCGATCCCTGCATCTAAATTCATATATGAATAACCTAAACCTGCATAAAATGCACCTGTTGATTCAGTAAATTCAGGTACTGTAATTTGTGGTTCTACTGGAGAAATATCTCCACCTGCTACTGCGAATGTATTCATTGCCAATACAGCCATGATTGAAAGTGTAACTTTTTTCATTTTTTTTCCTTGTTTTTTTGAATTATAAAAAATCGGCGGATTATACTCCTATCGATATATAAAAGTCAATAGAAAAATGAAAAAAAATTTTATTATTTTTTTGTTTAAAAAAAAAGGTTTATTCTTAGCAAAAAAAAGAGGAAATCTTACCTATTCTTCGGTCTTCATCTCTATAAGTTCAGCAAGAAGTTCTTCTATCTCATCCTCTTCAAGCTCATCACGTCCAAGTTCTTCAATGATAGCGAAACACTCTGTACGCATCTCTCTCATCTCTTCCAAGTCTTCTTTTTGTTCTTTTGAAGCAGATTTTGCTTTGTCTATGGCTGCAAAAAGTTCGTCAATGGCTACTTCCAAATCTGGAATGATCTCAAGTTCTAAAAGGTTTTTGAGTTTTTCTGCTGATGTCATTGTGTTTTCCATGTGTTTATTTTTATGATATTGTAGCGAAATAAATGTACAATAATTCAAAATTTTCCTATATGTGGGTTTTAAAAGTAAAAAAGAGATGAAGCATGAAAAACAAGAAGTCTAGTATTTATTCACAATCCAATACAAACCTATGTTAGAAGACAACTTGGAACAATGTATCGCTTCAGCTAAAGAAAATGATCAGACGGATCATTTTCTCGGCTCGCTTTTAGAGGCCATTATGACGACAGCAACAGTGAGAAGTGCACCCATAAAGACAATGCTGTAACCTGTCGGTAAATCATAAAAATAAGATATGATAATGGCACCAATACTAAAAAACCATCCAAAAATAAAACTGATAAGCAAAGGTCTTTTCACGTTTAAAGAAATAGAAACAAACGGTGGTGCAATAAGAAGTACAAACACGACAAAAACGCCTGCAAGTGAAACTGAAGAAGTGACTGTGATCGCAAGAAGCGAGAAGAAAAAGAGTTCCCTAAAAAACCCACTTAGTCTTGGATAGACAAAGTAAAGTGCTATTGCAATGAAAGCATAAATAATAATACTTTGTAAAACATCATTAAAGGGTGTAAAAAGTATATCACTTGCAAGAAGTGATTTGAAATGCTCCATGCCTTCAGAGGAGTGTGCAAGTACCATCATGATACCACTGGCACCCAAAATATAAAGAATCCCTATAAATGCTTCCAAATGAAGTTTTCTAGTCGAAGCAAAAGCGATCAAAAAAGCACACAACAACGCAAAGCTCAGTGTCAGTATGTAAAAGTGTTCCTCATGAAAATAACCTAGACTGATCGAAGAACCAAGTGCTGCAAACTGAGCAATCGCAAGGTCTGTAAAAATAATCCCCCGCTTTAAAATTTCCATACCAAAATAAGCGTGAAGCATCACAAGTACAATGACCAAAAGAATCGGAATGAGCAAAATATCTATCATTTTATTGCACTTGTGAGATAGTCAAAAAGAGCATTCAAATTATCAATATTCTTAAGTGCATCTATATCGTGTGGCATAAGAATGACCTTGATACCAGTCTTTTGGCTTATAAAATCAGCTGTTTTTGTTGAGTGATAGACATCATGTAAAATACAACAAGGCTGCTCTTTTTTGATAAGTTCAATGGTTGCAATAGTATGTTTTGAAGAAGGCGGAATCCCCGGAAGCGGTTCAATCGTTCCTATATTCAAAAGACCATACTCTTTATTAAAATACGCAAGATTATCATGAAACTGAATGACTTTTAGGCCCTTTTTGTCTTTCATTTTCTTCTTCCAAAGAGCCATTTTCTGATGCCAAACTTTAGAAAATTCATGATAGTTTTTTTTATAAGTATCTTTATTTTTTGTATCTATACTGCTAAGAAAATCTTCTATGGTTTTTGCCAAGATCAAAATATTTTTCGGACTTATATGAAAATGCGGATTCCCATCAGGATGAATATCACCATGTTTTCTGTCGACACTTTTTGGCTTGTTGATAAGCTTTACGTGATGCGAAAGGTTTAAAAATGTTTTCGTATTGGGCATAGTTTTAGGATTACCCGCACGATTAATGATAGGAGGAAGCCAACCGATCTCAAGCTGTCCTCCATTCATGATCAGTCCATCTGCATTTCTCATTTTACTGATGAGCGAAGGACGGGGAATGATAAAGTGAGGGTCCCAATTGCCTTTTGCCAAAACCGTTACCGTAACATCTTCTCCGCCTATCATTTTTGTCAATGCACCAATATAAGGGTAACTCACCGCAATATTGAGGTTAGCTAACAGAGACAGGGGAAGAAGCGTCAGTAAAGCAAGTATCTTTTTCATATTAGAAAGAGTGTGCCGCATGCGCACCAATAGCGATATTTGCCTGTAACATAATCGTATCGAGGTTTTGTCTTAAACCAGCTTCATCATACATTGCTTCATTACGATTATACTGAAGTCTAAAACGTGCAAATTCGCTCGTATGGTATTCGATCATTGCAGAGTACTTGTTGAAATCATCGACTTCATTTATATCGACACCATCCTTTGTAATGTCATTTTGATAAATTGTATCATACCTGACGCCCATTTTCCAATTCTTGTCATGTGTATAGAGCAGTTGAGAATAGAGTCCACTCTGTTTTTTATTGATATCCGAAGATGCAGATGGATTATATTGTATGCCATCGAGCTCTCTGCTTAGCCACTCCGTTTGCCATTTAAAAGATCGGTAAGAGTCTAACGTATGCAACACTACCAGATCAGCACCGTAGAGCTTTGCATCACCTTTAAAAACGTGCGGTGCTTCTTCATCTTCACTATGATCTAGAAGTGAATCTCCCTGCGCGTAAGAGAGTCCACCAAAAACAGTAGTATCGCCAACATCAAAAGAAGATTTCACATAACCCACATAAAGAGATGGGGCATCAGTACCTTCAATGTGGTCTTCTCCTACACTTGTCCATACATCTTCTAGTTCAACTGATTCATTTCCAAACATTTGCTCATTTTCACCTTGAAGTATCTCAAGCCCTGCCATGAGATAAAACGATGTTGGCGCTGTCCATTGGATCTGAGCACCCAATTCGTTTATTCCGTGCGTTCCCAAAAATGATTCAAAGACGAGTGGCATATCTCCAAAATCCCAATAGTGATGGTGTTGTGCATTGATATATCCGAAATTTGAGAGAAGTTTACCACCTCTTAATCTTAGTCCATTTCCCAGTGCTGTA
>NZ_JBFENQ010000075.1:0-8412 GCF_041551015.1 Sulfurovum sp.
ACACTTGACATTGTATAACGTGTACTTCTTACAGATATGGCTTGCAGTCTATGTCTTGCATGCTCCTGAAGTACCCCTCTTGAGGTACCCTGTATTAAAAAACTTAATGTGGCATGTTCGATGATAGAGTGATGGTGATGTACCCATGCAAGATTTGAAAGAAGATCCGAATCATCGATATTATTGATTGCATCGGTATCTAGATCATTCATTGCATTCTTCACACATGCATTTTCACTGTTTTCAAAACTGTCATAACAGGTTCTTGCAGCGATCTCTGCAACACCAAGGCCAGATTGTTGTAAAAGTGTGACTTTTGGCTTTTCGTATTCAATATGATACATTTCTATTTTTTCCATGGGCACACTCCATCATTATTTTGATACAATTATATCACTATTAATTTAATTATTAAAAGCGAATAGTTGAGTGGGCTTTCTATTGAAGAAAACTTAGCGATAGCGTAGTTTTTTGGACTTTGTTCAAAAAGAGTATCCAATAAAATGAGGAGCATTTTAATGAAGGCAAATGAACGATTTTTTGATTTTGAAGAAGATTTTAGAGACCCTTACGCAAGAGACAGGGACAGAGTCGTTCACTGCAGTTCTTTTAGACGGTTAGAATATAAAACGCAGGTTTTTTTAAACCATGAAGGTGACTACTTTCGTACACGTCTCACCCATTCACTTGAAGTAAGTCAGATAGCTAGAACACTTTCACGTATGTTAGAACTGAATGAAACCCTTGCAGAGGTTATCGCGCTTTCACATGATTTGGGCCATACGCCTTTTGGACATGTGGGTGGAGATGAGTTAGATAAACTGCTTAAAGCAGATGGTAGACCTTTGGGTTTTGAACATAACTTTCAGTCATTCAGGGTTTTGACCAAATTGGAAAAACGTTACAAAGAGTTTGATGGACTGAATCTTACATTTGCTACACTCGAAGGGGTACTCAAACATTCATACCCTTATAAAAAACCTTTTTTAGAAGGATTGGATCCTCGTTTTACCTTAGATAAACATCCTTCTCTAGAAGCGATGGTGGTAGATCATGCAGATGAGATAGCCTATACTTCACACGACATAGATGATGGTATCAAATATGGACTCATTACTTTTGATGATCTGTTAGGAGATGAGCTTTGTTTAAGGGTAGATGAAGTGGTACAAAATGAAGGGGTCAAAAGAGAAGAAAAACTCTACAGACACCGTTTTGTAGCAGGACTTATAAAGATGCTTGTAGAAGATTTTATAGAAAACTCGAAAGAAGGTGCAACTAAATATCGTCAGGAGATGCCTATTTGTGTGACCATCGATGCAGAAGAGCAATTACCGGTAGGATTTTCAAAAGTGACAGCAACACAGCTTAAAAGACTCAAAAAACTACTACATCAGAAACTCTATAGACATCAAAAAATTGTACGTAAAATGCATGCAGGAAAACAATGTATTCAAGGGTTGTACACAGCATTTACAGAAGATACAGATCTTCTTCCCCCTTATCAAAAAGAGCTCTTTGAAGTACGTACAAAAGAACGGGTCATCGCAGATTATATCGCAGCAATGACGGATCGTTATGCGATGAAAACGTATCATGAAATGTACGGGTTTTCACTATAATATATTAGGCATAGAGTAGATGTTTTGATACATAATAAGAGTGTGATTTAGGTAATTTTTTACATAAAAATCTCTTATATAGTAAATTTTGGGTATAATTCGCGAAAATTACATAGGGCAAGAAGCCTTATTTCAGGACATTTTATGCAAAAGATTAAAAACATTGCGGTTATCGCTCACGTTGACCACGGTAAAACTACACTTGTAGATCAATTACTTCAGCAATCAGGAACATATGCTGCACACCAAGAGGTGCAAGAAAGAGCAATGGATTCTAACGATATCGAAAAGGAAAGAGGGATTACGATTCTTTCTAAAAACACGGCTATCACTTATGGAGATCACAAGATCAACATTATCGATACTCCGGGTCACGCCGATTTTGGTGGTGAGGTTGAGCGTGTACTGAAGATGGTAGATGGTGTATTGATGCTAGTTGATGCACAAGAAGGTGCGATGCCACAAACAAAATTTGTTTTGAAAAAAGCGGTTGAACTTGGACTTATTCCTGTTGTTGTTATTAACAAGATTGATAAAGATGGAGCAGATCCTGAAAGAGTACTTGATGAAATGTTTGACCTTCTTGTTGCACTTGATGCAAATGAAGAGCAACTTGAATTCCCGGTACTTTATGCAGCAGCAAGAGATGGTTATGCAAAATGGGAAATGGAAGATGAAAGCAAAGATATGACACCACTTTTCGAAGCAATTTTAGAAAAAGTACCATATCCGCAAGGTTCACCAGATAATGATACGCAAGCACAGGTATTCACACTTGACTCTGATAACTTTGTTGGTCGAATCGGTATTACACGTATCTTTAACGGTAAAGTAAAAAAAGGTGATGAGTATCTTTTAGTAAAAGCATGTGGAACTAAATCTAAAAGCCGTATCTCTAAACTTATCGGATTTAAAGGACTTGAGCGTATCGAGATCCAAGAAGCTGAAGCAGGTGATATCGTAGCTATCGCTGGATTTAATGACATCGATGTAGGTGACTCTGTATGTGATCCTGTAAATCCGGTAGCACTTGATCCTATGCACGTTGAAGAGCCTACACTTTCTGTTATTATGTCTGTAAATGATGGTCCTTTAGCTGGTACAGAAGGTAAACACGTAACATCTAACAAGATCCGTGAAAGACTTGAAAAAGAGATGGAGACAAACATTGCTATGCGTATGGAGCCTACAGGTGATGCGGCATTTAAAGTTTCTGGTCGTGGTGAATTACAGATAGGTATTTTGGCAGAAAATATGAGAAGAGAAGGTTTTGAATTCCTTCTTGCACGTCCAGAAGTTGTTGTGAAAGAAGAAGATGGTGTGAAGATGGAACCATTTGAGCACTTGGTTGTTGATGTTCCTGAAGAATTCCAGGGTGTTGCCATAGAAAAACTTGGTAAAAGAAAAGCAGAAATGACTTCACTTAGCCCAATGCCAGACGGTACTGTAAGACTTGAATTTGAAATTCCTGCACGTGGACTTATCGGGTTTAGAAATGAATTTTTGACAGACACAAAAGGTGAAGGTATCATGAACCATTCTTACTTGGAGTACAGACCTTACTCTGGAACTGTTGTCAGCAGAACACCTGGTGCATTGGTTTCTATGGATAACGGTGAAGCCGTAGCGTTCTCTATCTTTAACTTACAAGCAAGAGGTGTAATGTTCATTAAACCGCAAGATAAAGTTTATGCAGGTATGGTTATCGGTGAATCTGCAAGACCTGGAGACCTCGATGTGAACCCGCTTAAGGGGAAACAGCTTACAAATATGAGAACTTCTGGTGCTGATGATGCTATCAAACTTGTACCGCCAAGACCTATTACTCTTGAGAGCGCAATGGAGTGGATAGAAGATGATGAACTTATCGAAATCACACCACTTTCTATTAGAATTAGAAAAAAATATTTGGATGAGAATGTGAGAAAGAGAATGGCAAGAGATAAGAAAAACGCTAAATAATTCTTTTATTTCACTGCATCTTCGAGGGAGTTTGTTCGGTCAGATACTGACCGTGTGCTCCCTCTCAACAACCCTCAAATCTACTGCAAACTAAACGATTATTTCTTTTTAACTATTTTTAAAAATTATCCCCTGCTCTTATTCCTGAGACCCAGGCGAAGTGAAAATTAAACCCTCCTCTGTCTCCATCGACATCGAGTATTTCTCCTGCAAAATACAGATTTGGTACAAGTTTTGATTCCATCGTTTGTGGGTTTATTTCAGTGGTATTGACACCGCCTGTGGCGACTTCAGCACCTTTGAATCCTTTGGTGTCATTGATAGAAAGTTTTAGATTTTTAATGGTGTAGACAAGCTTGCTGACTTCTTTTCTGTTTAAGTCATTTTCTTGTTTGGCTTTACACTTCGACTGTTCTAAAATGATAGAGATGAGTTTTTTGTTTATGACACCGTGAAGCCATATTTCTATAGGTTTTTCACTTCCCTCATCTATGCGACCTAGCAGTAAGTTGGTGAGTTTTTCTTTGCTAAGTTCTGGCATGAGATCCAAGTTGAGCTCACAGTAATCATAGTTTGCCAGTCTTGTACTAACTTCACGGCTAAGATCCAAGACAGCCAATCCGCTTATTCCATAGTTTGTGAAAAGAAGATCACCCTTTTTCTCTGTGATGTAGTCACCATTGGCATAGAGTTGCGCTACTCCAGCTACTTTCACACCTGCACAGGCGTTCACCCATGTTTCATCTGAACATAGTTGTACGAGAGAAGGGTGACGAGGTATGAGACTATGTCCCATTTTTGTGGCAAAGGCATATCCGGAGTTTGAACCTCCAAGTTGTGGTGCGGCAGGTGAACCTGAGGCTAAAAGGAGTTTTTTGCAACGTTTATTTCCCTGAGATGTTTCTACAATAAAAGTATCATCTTCTTTACTGAAGGATGTTACTGCACAGTCACATATTATCTCTACTCCTGCTCTTTTGGCTTCATACTCCAGTAGTTCAACGACAGAGCTTGCCTGGAGAGACATAGGAAACATTTTTCCCTCTTTACCTTCGATAAGCTCAAGTCCTATGGATGTGAAAAACTTTTTTACTATGTCAAAGCCCTGACCTTCCAACACTTCTTGTATAAAATGCGGATTTTGTCCATGAAAACGGTTAGTAGAGATATATTTGTTGTCGATATTGCATTTTCCGTTACCCGAGACAAGTATTTTTTTACCTATTTTGTTATTCTGTTCGAGTAAAAGTACAGTGTGCCCTGTTCTAGCAGTGGTGATGGCAGAAACGAGTCCAGCAGCCCCGGCACCAACTACAATCATATCAACCATTTTTATCCTTTGTATGGAGATTATAACCTATAATCTGTTATAACATGAAAAATAAACAAAAGAAGAAGGATGATTATGTCAGCATTAGTAGAATTTTCAATGTTCCCAACCGAAAAAACGCAAAGTAAGAGTGCCTTTGTTGCACGAGTTTTAGATATTGTAGATAAAAGTGGCTTAGCTTATCAACTTACCCCTATGGGGACTATTATTGAAGGTGAAACAGTTGAAGAAGTATTGAATGTAATCAATAGAGCTTACGAAGAGCTTCAAAAAGATTGCGGTCGTGTTTATAGCTCTATAAAGATCGATTGGCGTGATGGTCCAGTGGGTAGACTGGGAAACAAAGTTGGTTCTGTTGAAGAGAAGCTAGGACGAAAGCTTTGCTCTTAACGCAACACATTGTGTAAGCTTCAGTTGAAGAGTACATAGTGTTAATGCAGTTTTTGGGCCTTTACTCTAAAAGCGTTCCTCATATGATAACGGAAGTTAAACAGCTAAAATTAGATATAATACGCCCAATTTCTAATAAGGGTTTTTAAATGTGTGCTGAAAAGATACAACGTTTAATACAGGCGAGTATATTGGGATTTGTTATGGGTTTAGCAGGTTCTGGTATGTATGCAGCTGCATTTATTTTGCAATTTGCCATGATGGTGATGCTTGTTCTTGCAGGGTTGACAGGCTTTTGTCCAGGGCTTATAATGCTTAAAAAGATTTTCCCTGCGTGTAAATGTGAAGAAACTAATGAAAAGGACAATAACTAATGTCAAATATATCATATAAAGATGCCGGTGTTGATATCGATGCCGGTAATGAATTTGTAGAAGCGATCAAAAGTGATGTAAAATCTACTTTCGATAAAAATGTTATCGGTGGTATCGGTTCATTTGCAGGTGCTTATGCACTTCCAACAGGCTACAAAGAGCCAGTGATCCTTTCTGCAACAGATGGTGTGGGTACTAAGCTTCGTATTGCTATAGATAGTGGGAAACTTGATACCGTTGGTATCGATCTTGTAGCAATGTGTGTGAACGATCTTATCTGTAATAACGGAACACCGATGTTTTTCTTGGATTATTATGCAACAGGTAAATTGCTTCCTGAGAATGCAAAAGATGTGGTTGCAGGTATCGCAGAAGGCTGTCGTAGAGCTGAATGTGCCCTTGTAGGTGGAGAAACAGCTGAAATGCCTGGTATGTATTCAGATGATGACTTTGACCTTGCAGGATTTGCAGTAGGTATCGCAGAGCGTTCAGAGATGGATACTATAGCAAATGTGAAAGAGGGACAGATACTCATTGCTATGCCAAGTTCTGGTGTTCATTCTAACGGATATTCATTGGTAAGAAAACTTTTCTTTGACAAGTTGGGCATGAGTCTTGAAACAGAGTTTGAAGGTAAGCCCCTTGTAGAGACTCTGCTTGAACCAACACGTATCTACGTAAAAGAGTATAAAGCCAATAAACAGTATGTAAAAGCTTTAGCCCACATCACAGGTGGGGGAATCGTAGAAAACCTTCCTAGAGTGCTCCCAGAAGGGATGAGAGCGATTGTAAACAAAGATGCTATTAGAGTATTGCCTATCTTTGAATTTATGAGCAAGTATGTTGCAGAAGAAGAGATGTACAGAGCCTTTAATATGGGTGTAGGAATGGTATGGGTTGTAGACCCTGAAAATGTAGATGCTGTACTTGCAAATACGGATGGTTATGTTATCGGTACACTTGCCCACGGTGAAAAGGGAGTAGAGATGGTTTAATCCATCCTCTTAGCTTTTAAAACAGATAACATGTGATTGACACATGTTATCTACTACTTTGGTTCACACACCCCTTTTCGTATACACTCTCTATCCAACTCCCCACTTCTCCATTTTGAAAGATACGCTTTTAGATTATTGTGGACAACTCCTTGTAACATATAGAGTCCTATGAGGTTTGGTAAGGCCATTGCCAAGATGAGAAGGTCGGAGAATTCTAACAGTGTAGAAGCACTGGTTACCGATGCCATGACTGTAAATGAAACGAAGATCAATTTGAATACCAGTGTATATTTTTCCCCAAACAAATAAGTCCAAGAGCGTTCTCCATAATAAGACCATGATATCATCGTAGAAAAAGCAAAAAGTACGATGGAAAATGACAAGATAATAGGAAACCATGAAATGACAGTTCCATAAGCTGCTGCTGTGAGTGCTGCACCCTGTTTGGAAGCAACCAGGTTTGCAAACTCTCCATCTGGAGCATAAACACCAGTGGTTACGATTACAAGGGCTGTCATAGTACAGATGACTATGGTATCGATAAACGGTTCATAAAGCGCAACCATACCTTGTCTGACAGGGTATTTGACTGATGCGGTAGAGTGTACAATAGCAGCAGAACCTATACCTGCTTCACTTGAGAATGCAGCACGTTTAAAACCTTGTACAAGTACACCTATGAGACCACCTGCTGCTGCAGTAGGGGCAAAGGCTTCATGAAAGATAGTTGAGATGGCACCAGGTACTGCTGAAGCATTTGTGATGAGTATCCATAACGATGCAAGCAGGTAGATAAAGACCATTGTAGGAACGATCTTTTCTGCTGTAAGAGCAATACGTTTGATCCCACCAATAATAACAAATCCTACAAGTGTTGCCATGATAAGACCAAATACGATCGGATATTCTTGAAAGAAGGGAATACGTTCTGACAGTACACCCATAGCTTGTGAGGTTTGAAAAGCATTTCCTGCACCTAAAGATCCCCCGATAGCAAGAACTGCGAACATTACAGCAAGTACTTTTCCCAGTTTGACATGTCCTTTAGAAGCAAGTCCTATGGAAAGGTACTGCATCGCACCACCCATGATACGCCCATCAGGTCTTCTCTCTCGGTAGACTTGGGCAAGGGTTACTTCTGTAAATTTGAGTGTCATACCAAAAAATCCTGCCAATATCATCCAAAAAGTAGCACCTGGCCCACCTACTGCGATGGCGATAGCAACACCTGCGATGTTTCCCAATCCTACCGTTGCAGATAGAGCAGTGGTTAAAGATTGGAAGGGGGTGATCTCTCCTACATCATCAGCGGTCTTGTATTTACCTATGATGATCTTAAAGGCATGACCAAACATACGTGCATTGATAAAACCAAAACGAAAAGTAAGAAAAACCCCTCCAACGATAAGCCATGCAACAATGAAAGGCATACTTGCACCTTCTATGCTGCCAAAAAAGATGTCAAAAAAGAAGATAGAGCCTAAGAGGCTATTAATTTGTTCGAATATACTGTTCATATGTTTTGCCCTGGCAAGAAGATGAATTATTATACTGACTAACGCCTAAAGTACCTCTAATTTAGGGATTAAAATAACATTTTTTCATTTTTTTCCAAAATCTATTGACAAATGGAAACCTTTTGACTATAATTGCGTTCCTTTTTATAAGGTAACGGAGTGTAGCGCAGTCTGGTAGCGCACCTGGTTTGGGACCAGGGGGTCGAAGGTTCGAGTCCT
>NZ_JBFENQ010000076.1:0-8391 GCF_041551015.1 Sulfurovum sp.
GTACGTTTAAGAAAATGGTAAAGATGAATATGAAAAAAATAATAATTGTAGCATTACTACTCAATGGATTTTCACAGGCGGGGGATATCACTTTAACAGGTACAGTCGTTTCTGATGGTCAGAAAATGATCGGTGCACGTTTTATGGGATATATTAAGAAAGTATTTGTAAAACTTGGTGATAAAGTAAAAAGAGAAGATGATCTCTATGAAATGGAATCTGCTGAATTTGATATCATGAAAACACAAGCTGATCTTATGCTGGAACAATCAAAAATAGTGGTTGAGTATTGGCGTGAAAAATTAAGAAATGTCAACACAAAAAAATTAAGATTAAAAAACACTTATCGTGATGATAATAAGATTTTTCTTACGGATATGTATGATCTAGATGCTCAAGCAGCAAATATAGAGTCGATGTTAGAAGCAATGCAAATTATGGTTAAAGAGTCTAACATAAGAGCCAAACAAATAGCAAGTACATATAACTACATAAAAATGAAAGCACCTTCAGATGGTGTAGTAGTACAAAAGAATATTAAGGTAGGTGATATGATCATGCCTGGTATGTTGACCGTAATGATAGTAGATACAGAAAACCTAGAGATTGATGTCTCTATTTCGGAAAGTATCATATCTAGAGTACAAACGGGCATGAAAGTACCAGTAGAGATACCATCTCTTGACTATAAAACGGTAGGTATTATACATGCTATCGTACCTGATGCCAATCCTATGACACATAAAATAAAAATGCGTATACGATTTGATAGAGGAACTAAAAATATTTTCCCGGGTATGTATGCAAAAGTGACACTTAAGAACACTTAATAAACTTTTTTAAGCGATGTGCTACTTTTCACATCGTCTTTCCTATTATTTTTTCATAAATTTAACTTATCTTGTCGTTTATTACTATTTATTAATAGTGAAGTTGTTACAATATTAATAGAGATAAATCATTAAGGAGAATAGAAATGAGAAAAACGTTATTAATGTCAGTACTTTTAAGTGGTATGCTGTTTGGACAGCAGGAATATATCCAGCCAGATAGAATGAAGAATATGGCAGATATGGAAACTGCATTGGCTACGATACAAAAAGGTTTTCTTTTTGATAATATTAATGTTGTAAAGAATGGGGTTGATGACCTTAAAAGAACAGTTAAATATACAGAATCATTTATAAAAGAAGGTGTAAGTGATAAAGGAATCAATAACTTAATGTATGCTAAGAAACAAGCTGCCTCAATCACCTCTATGGCAGATGAGATTTCATCTACATTTGCAAAAGGAGACAGATATAGTGCAGCAAATAACTATTTGCTTATTTTAAGTAAATGTCTTTCTTGTCACCAGACAGTAAGATCTTGGTAAACACTCTATCGGGAAGAGGTTTTTTCTCTTCCTAACTCTTTTTATACATTATTCAATACCCACATAAGTACATATTTCTTCTTTATATATTTAATTCATCATTTTCATATAATTAATTTATTATAATTTATTATTGTAATTAACTATAAAGGCTAATGATGACAAAAATTATAAGTATTAAAATACAATGCAACAAATCATTTAGTGATTTGTGTGAAATTCAGTACAGTGAGGCACTAAATGATGAATATTAAAAGAATGATGGGAAGTATACTATTTATTGCAGTATCAGTAAACGTGATCTTTGCAGTAGAATCTGATGGTTCGGAAAGTACAGTCAAACAGAGTACTGTCGTATATACAATAAAGGGTAATGTACAAGATGCATATTATACGATGATGGATAAGCCAGTCAAAGCGCTTGGTTATCGTCTTCCTGATCCACGTAAACATGTAAACCTTGTGTATAAAGAAGAGTATGGTTCTACAACACTTGATGTATTGAGTTTTATGACTATCGTAAATGATAAAAAGGTGAAATCTCTTTTAGAGATCGATCCAAAACTTGCAGGGTTTAACCCGTTTAATGTTGTGATCTATAAACATCAAAGTAAAGATGAAACAGTTATCTCTCATCTTACCGCAGAAGCGATTATAGAGATGTTAGGGATTACAGACCAAACAGTGATCACAGAATATAAAAAGCAAATGTCAGAACTAGATGGGCTTATCGCTAAAACATTTCCTTCTGCAGTAGTAAGCCATGGTAAGTATGAAGGTGTTATAGAAAATGCTATGTTGCACTATGAGATCACATTTGATAGACCTGAAGATCTTGATGATTATATAGACGAGATTCAGGAAAAAGTCGACGATACCTTTACCAAAAAAGGCTACATTATGGCTGGTTTCTTTGATTATAAGCAGGGAAAACCTGATCTTCTTCCTTCTTATGATGCATTTTGGACTTTCTCCCTTTGTCATTTTCCATATTCGTATGCGGTATTTGATAATGAAGGGGCGATGCCAGAAGTAGCTGTATTTGCACCATGTACTATATATATGTACATTAAAAAAGACACAAATACACTTGTCATAGGTATGCCAAGACTGGCAAACTGGAATAGGTTTTTTACTATGAATAACCAAAAAAGAATGGACTTCCTCAATAAATTAGACAAAGATATTCCGGCAACATTCATCGAGATCGGTGCTAAAGAGATTAAATAAGGAGAGAAGATGGCAAGTGTACTTTTACCTATAGCAAAAGGTTTTGAAGAACTTGAAGCGGTTGCGCTCATAGATGTGATGCGTCGGGGAGGTATAGAGGTGCGTGTAGCATATTTAGAGGATGAATTTCAGGGAAATTTAGTTTTAGGAGCTAACGGTATCACGGTGCAGGCAGATACTTCAATCAAAAATATTATAAGTGATGACTTTGATATGATGGTCCTTCCTGGTGGCTGGGATGGTACGTATGCTTTGGCTGAAAATGCACGAATTATAGAACTACTTAAGCAGTTTAAAGCAACTAAAGTAGTAGGTGCCATGTGTGCAGCCCCTTTTGCACTTAAAAAAGCAGGTGTTTTAGGCAATGCGTATACTTGCTATCCTGGTGCTAAAGATGAGATAGACCATCCAGGATATAGAGATGATATGAAAGTTGTTACCGATGGTAATGTCATGACTTCTCAAGGTCCAGGAACAGCTGTTTGTTTCGGACTTGCCATTGTAGAACGTTTAGTTGGAAAAGAGAGTATGCAAGCAGTGAAAGATGGTATGCTATTGGGGTATTGTTAAGAAACGACCCGTCATTCATTTTTTACGTCTTATTTCAATCTATTTTTACCTAACCTTTGCTATATTGGAATCAATATTTTCAAAGGTTATCCATGTCAGAAGAACCAAAAGTTAAACCACAATTTACCCATCTTCATTTACACACAGAATATTCACTGCTCGATGGTGCGAACAAGATAAAAGCACTTGCCAAAAAGATCAAAGAACAGGGGATGACCTCCGTGGCTATGACGGACCATGGCAATATGTTTGGTACGATAGATTTTTATAATACCATGCGTAATGAGGGAATCAAACCAATCATTGGCATGGAAGCCTATGTACATAATCAGGAGGAGTTGGGTGACAAATCAGTGCGTCAACGTTTTCATCTCTGTTTATATGCTAAAAATGAAGTGGGCTATAAAAACCTGATGTATCTTAGCTCTCGTGCCTATATCGATGGCTTTTACTACTATCCCCGTATCAACTGGGATCTTCTTAAAGAGAACAGTGAAGGTATTATTTGTTCTTCTGCCTGTTTACAGGGTGAAGTAAACTGGCACATGAACCTCTCAGAAAGAAACCTTAAATTTGGTGCTAAAGGGTATGATGAAGCAAAAAAAGTAGCACTGAAATATAAAGATGTTTTTGGTGAAGATTTTTATCTTGAACTTATGCGTCACGGTATTGGTGACCAGCACCGTATAGACAAGCAGATCATCCAACTCTCACAAGAAACAGGAATAAAGATCATCGCAACCAATGACACGCATTACACAGTACAAAAAGATGCAGATGCACATGAAGCATTTATGTGTATCGCGATGAACAAACTCTATGATGACCCTAACCGTTTACGCCATTCGGTCCATGAGTTTTACGTGAAGTCTCCAGAACAGATGGCAGAACTTTTTGCAGATATCCCTGAGGCACTTGAAAATACCCAGGAAATAGCAGACAAATGTAATCTGGAGATCAAACTGGGTGACCCGACACCGCCTAACTTTAAATTTTCTAGAGAAAGAGCAGCAGAATCAAATATAAAAATGCCCTATCCGGATGTGGAGTATTCTCTTGAGAATGACATTGTTCTTTTTGTAGAAGAGTCTAAAAGAGGACTTGAAGAGCGACTTAAGATAGTTCCTGAAGAAAAACATGATGAGTATCGGGACAGACTTAAAGTCGAGATGGACATAATCAACGATATGAAGTTCCCTGGATATATGCTTATCGTTTGGGACTTTGTTGATGCTGCTAAACAAATGGGCATACCTGTAGGGCCTGGACGTGGTTCTGCAGCAGGGTCACTGGTAGCTTACTCTTTGGGTATTACAGATATAGACCCAATGCCTTATGGATTGCTTTTTGAACGTTTCTTGAATCCTGAACGTATCTCTATGCCGGATATAGATATGGACTTCTGTCAGGCACGCCGTCAGGAGATACTGGATTATGTGGTAGAAAGGTACGGACGAGTGAACGTGGCACAGATCATTACTTTTGGTAAATTACTTGCTAAAGGAGTGATTCGTGATGTTGCGCGTGTACTTGATATGCCTTACTCCAAAGCAGATGCTATGGCGAAACTTATTCCTGATGAGTTGGGTATAGACCTGAAAGGTTCTTACGAAAAGGAACCTAAGATCAAAGAACTGTTAGAGAGCGACCCTCAGGCAAAACGTACCTGGGAGTATGCACTGGCACTTGAGGGACTTAATCGAAATGCAGGAACACATGCTGCGGGCGTGGTAATCTCCAATGAACCACTTTGGCAAAAAACACCATTGTTTAAACCTACTGGTCTTGATACACTTGCAACACAATACTCTGGTAAGTATGTAGAAGATGTGGATCTTATTAAGTTTGACTTCTTGGGACTTAAAACTTTGACAGTTATCGAAGAGGCATTGCAACTTGTTGAAAAAAGACATGGTAAACGCATCAACTTTGTTGAAGAGAATATAGAAGATAAAGAGGTATATGACTACATCGGTACAGGTGAGACACTTGGACTGTTCCAGATAGAATCAGCAGGTATGCAGGACTTGGCTAAAAAACTGAAACCAAACGGTTTTGAAGACGTCATTGCGATGCTCGCACTCTACCGACCTGGCCCTATGGAGTCAGGGATGCTTGATGATTTTGTTGAGCGTAAACATGGCCGTGCAGAAATTACGTATGCTTTTCCTGAGCTTGAGCCTATACTCAAGCCAACCTATGGGGTTATTGTTTATCAGGAACAGGTTATGCAGATCGTGCAGACCATTGGGGGCTTCAGTTTGGGTGGTGCGGACCTGGTGCGTAGGGCGATGGGTAAGAAGATCAAAGAAGAGATGGACAAACTCAAAGGACAGTTTGCTGATGGTGCAGCTCAAAAAGGCTTTGACAGAGAAAAAGCAGCAGATCTTTTTGATCTTATCGTAAAATTTGCAGGATATGGTTTTAACAAATCGCACTCTGCAGCGTACGCGATGATCACTTTTTATACCTCTTATTTGAAGCATTATTACCCGACTGAGTTTATGGCGGCTATCTTAACACTGGAAAAAAATAATACAGATAAAGTAGTGAAATACGTAGATGAACTCAAACGAATGGGTATCAAACTACTTCCACCCGATATCAACCGTTCGGGGCTTGTGTTTGAAGCACGTAACATCGATGGCGATGAGGTTGTTATGTTTGGTATGGGTGCGATCAAAGGTGCCGGAGATATTGCTATTAATACCATGCTGGCATCTAGAGGGGAAGAGGAGTTTAAGGATTTTTCTGACTTCGTCTCACGTATTGACTCAAGTAAAGTAAACAAGAAAGTTATCGAATCACTTATCAAAGCGGGGGCATTTGACAGTTTTGGTTACAGTCGTAAAGCAATGCTTTCACAGATAGAAGAGATCATAGAGACAGCTAAAAAAGCTGGTGACGCAAAGAAACAAGCTATAGGCTCACTTTTTGGAGAGGGTGAAGAGATGACTTCTGTCACTTTAGATCTCTCACATATGGCAGAGTTTGAACCAATGGAAATCCTTGAGATGGAAAAAGAGTCTTTAGGTTTCTACGTTTCTGGTCACCCACTGGACAAATACCGTGAAACGTTAGATGAGATCAGCTACACACTTAGTTCAGAGATAGATGACTTAGCCGATGGATCACAAGCGATGTTCATAGGTAAAATAGAAGGTATTACAGAGAAGATAAGTAAGAAAGGTAATAAATTTGGTATCGCCAACATCATGGACTTACACGGAAATATTGAACTCATGCTCTTTGAAAACCGTCTTAAGGAACTTAAAGAAGATTTTGACCTTAGTAAACCAATTGCCTTCAAAGTCAAGATTACCAAAGATGGTGACTTTACACGTATGAATATATTAAAGATCTCAAGTATGAAAGATGCAAAGAAGACGAAAGTAAAAGTGGAAAAAGAGGTTAAACATGTAGAAGAACCTGTTCAACCACCACTTATACTTGCACTTAATCTCATGCCAGATGCGAAAATCGTTGAAGAGCTTATGTGTCTAGTCGACAAATATCCGGGTAAACGCCCGTTAGAAGTTCATATCAAGTCTAAGCTTGCTGATGTGGTGATAGAGTCTAAACTGAAGGTGAGCGAACTTATTATGGAAGAGGCAAAGGAGTTGGGAATCTATCTTGAAGAAGCATTGCAAGTTGAAAGTTAAGATCAAATAACATGCTTAATCTTATTTTTATATTATATACATTATAATAATGTCTTATATAAAAAAGGATAACAATGAAATTTATTAAAGGTTTATTTACATTTGTAGGTGCCGTGGTTGTAATTGGTTTTATTTTCGCGTTTGTAAAATTTGATCTTGGAACACGTATAGTTCAAGTGAGTAAACTTGACTCCCAGGCATTACCAGAGTATATGAAAATGTTTGACAAAGTGCTCACTACAGGTGATCCTGCCAAAGGGATGATCCGTAAAGTAAAAATGGTCATACCTGAAGGCATGACAAAAGCAGAAGCATTTGAGAATGCTTTAGAGATCATGGATGAAACGGCAAGTGAGTATGGTATGGCTTTAGTGGATAGCAAAACGATGCCTAGAAACGGTAAATTGTTTAAAGATGGTGGACTTCTTACACATATTCGTTCATACTGTTCTCCATATATTGCAGATGTATTTTTAAAACATTCAGCAGAGTTTATTGGGTTTATGCCATGTAGAGTAGGTGTCGTTGAAGAGCCAAATGGTGACATTTACATCTATACTATGAGCTTGGAACTTATGATCAATGGTGGATATGTTTTATCTCCTGAACTCTTAGAACTTGCCAATGAAGTAAGATCTGGAATGTATGCTATGATAGAAAATGCTGCTGCTGGAAAATAGTTCCTCCTTTTTGTATATACTTACACCTAAGTGTAAGTATATTTCTATTTATTTCTCCAATTAATTTCTATTGACACTTCCCATCTATACATTTTGATATAATTATCAGCCAAAATAAATATAACTAGGAATCTTATGTCTATCCAAGAAGATGAAAAAGCATTTAATATTTTAGAACAAGCAGTCTATCGTGCACAGGGGCTACTTGAAAAGAATACATATTTTCAACCATTTTTAATGTTACTAAATGATGCTGGTGAGATCGAAGTTTTCGAAAATGAAGTAAAAGATTCTACGCAGAGCTATACCTTGTTGGAAGATATTTTAAGAAAGCGTGTTGACAAAGGTGATGTTGATGTAATGGTACTGGCGGTTGATACACTTATACCAGAAAAGTTTGTGAAAGACGTTTCAAGCAGTATACGTTTGCACTTGGAAGAGAAGAGTCAAATAGATAAGAAGATCGCTGCAAGGTTTCTCTACGTACCTTATGAATTATGTAGGGTAGGTGATGGCGATATGTTTGTGAATCTTCACTCTCCTATACCAGTAGGCTTCCCTGCAGAATATATAGTCAGTTAAATAGTTTTATAACTCCGTTCATAGTTTCTTTTACTCAAATAGGACAAAATTTGTGTAGTAAAGAAACAAATAAATAATATAAGTTTTTTAAAACACTCTATTTCATTCCCATAATACAAAGAAAGTGCTACAATCTCTCCATTACCAATTTAATATAAGGAACAAATATGTCACAATTACCAAAGATCATATGGTCAAAAATCGATGAAGCGCCAGCACTAGCTACGTATTCATTGTTACCAATCGTAAATGCTTTTACTAAATCAGCAGGAGTAGAAGTTGTAGAGAGTGA
>NZ_JBFENQ010000077.1:0-8325 GCF_041551015.1 Sulfurovum sp.
AACAAATGAAAGTCATATGTATGGTTATTATTATGATACCACCATTGGTCCTTTCCCTCAAAAAAATGAACAAACCCAGTACAACTGGACACTTTTTCTCGGACAGATGCGTATCATGCCTATGGCAAGAATCTGTTACGATGAAGGGAAGATAACTAAGAAGATGGTAGAACGCTTGGAGGGACTGTGTCGAGATTTATATAAACGTATCGATATGAGTAGGATATATCCTTCATTACTGCATGGTGATGTTTGGAGCGGGAATGTACTGTTTGAAAGAGAAGGGGCTTGTCTCATTGACCCTGCCATTTACTATGGAGACAAAGAGATGGAGTTGGCGTTCATACTGCTTTTCGATACATTTGGTGATGCTTTTTTGAATACCTACAGTGAAGTACACCCCTTAAGTGAAGATTTTTATGAAAGTAAAGTACCACTCTATCAGATATATCCTCTTCTGGTACATGTTGCTCTTTACGGAAGCAGCTATGTAGGGAAACTCGAACAGATACTCAAAAGGTTAAATGTATGATAGATCTTAAAAAGTGGAAGCTTAAATCAACACTCAAAGAGATATTTATCGCTTTAATACTTTTATTTATATTAACTAATATTATAAGTTATATCCGTCAGCCTGACCTTGGCACAACCCAACTACCTCAGATAGAAGTACAACTAATAGATGGAAGTACTTTTCAGATAGAAAAAGGTAAACCTTTAGTCATCCATTTTTGGGCTATGTCGTGTCCTATCTGTAAGCTTGAAGCATCAAACATTGATACAATCTCAAAAAAGTATGATGTGTTAAGCATTGCTGTGAATTCAGGCAGTGATGAAAAAGTAAAAGCTTATATGCAGGAGCATGGCTTTAGCTTTAAAGTGTTAAATGACGTAGATGGAGCCTGGGCAACGGAGTTTAATATAGAAGTTTATCCTACAACATTTATTTATGATGTAAAAGGTAAGTTGAGATTTACGGAAGTAGGGTACACGACAACAGCTGGCCTGTTAGCACGGTTAGAATGGATAGAGTAATGAAAAAGCATAGAAATATATTTTTCATCATATTTTGTGTTATAATAGTTGTATTTAAATACAAAGGAGTCGATGATGAAAATTACAAGTATTAAAAATATGTTGGTTGCTGGTGCAACCGTAGTATTGATGACAACAGGGTGTGCTCAGCCTGGACCAGAAGCAACAAAAGGTGCTCTAATAGGTGGTGCCGGTGCAGCAGGTGTGACTGCTTTAGTAGGTGGGTCAGGAAGATCAGTTGCTACTGCAGCTGCCGTAGGTGCTGTACTTGGTGGCGTTTATGGTGACAGCAAAGATAAAGCTAGTCAATAAACTTCACTATAAACTCACTGACTCCAGTCTTTTAGACTAAAGTCAGTGAGTTCTTATTTCTCAAAAATGAAGCGTTTATCTGTCTCATTTTTCCTCTACTGAATAAATAAATATCGTATAAGTATCAACATATACGATAAAGATTAGCCCATAGAATGTAGATGATCTTCATAGTAGATATTGCTTCTTTATGTATTTAAGTATATAACGCTATAATTTTCGTTATATATCTTAGTATATAAGGAAATAGATGGAACTTTCATCAAAGCTTACTTTAGAAATGTTAGGTAAACCTTTTTTACTTGAGAAACGTATAGAACTGCTCCATGCCATCCAAAAGTATGGTTCCATCTCTAAAGCAGCCAAAGCTGTACCTATGAGTTACAAAAGTGCCTGGGAAGCAGTTGACATGATGAACTCCCTTTCACCAGAACCTATCGTTGCCAGAGAGACTGGTGGGAAAGATGGTGGTGGCACAACTATTACTGCCTATGGGTTACAGCTTTTAAAAAACTACGCTGTGTTAAAAGAGGAGCATACACGTTTCTTAACAAGATTGTCAGAGTTAACAGATATCCAAAGTGGTGCATTTAAGACCATAGGAAGACTGGCGATGCAAATTTCGGCACGAAATCAAATACAAGCAGAGGTTGTCTCAGTAGAATCTCAAAATGTCAATGCAAAAATACATTTAAAGCTAAAAAGTGGACAAAAATTTGTTTCTGTGATCACGAAAGAAGCAGTAGAAGATTTGCATATAGAAGAGAATCAAACTGTAATAGCGATATTTAAATCCAGTGCGGTATTGTTGTTTAACTTAAGAGATGAAAAGTGTGAAGAGAATGGAATAGAAGGTATCGTCAACAAAATAGAAAAAGATGCTGAAAATGCTAAAGTGCAAGTGAATATAGGAAATCATGACACAATTGTTTCAGTGATGCCTGTAAATAGTTTAGAAGAAATGGAACTTAACGAGGGAAGTTCTGTGAAGGTTATAATAAAAGCCAATGATATTATGATAGGGAAGTAAAGAGTGAGACAGCTAAAAGCAGTATGGATTTTGATAGCTTTGTTAAGTACAATGTATGGGGCAGAAGATTCTCAGACACATAGTTTAAAATGTTATATGACTCATCTATATGATGAAGTGCCAGGTGAAGTAGACAATATATCTGATATGTTTTCACAAGGCATGTTTTATAAACGTTTACGTTTTAACAGCTTTGGTTTTAGGTGGAAAGAAGAGATAGAAGAAGAAGGCATTAAGATAAGGGAAAATCATGCTATCGCAGCTATAGGTGGAAGTTTGATCTATAAGAGTGCCTATCTGAATGGTTTTGGGGTAGGTACAGGATTCTATACAACCAGTGCCGCTGGTACTCTTGATGATGCAGAAGTCGATTTGTATAAAGCTGGTAAAGGTGTCATAAGTCGATATGATGTTACAACAGATGGTACAGCAAGTATAATCTCGTTGGCACAAGCGTATTTAGAATATAAAAATAAAAATGTTTCTGTAAAGGCAGGACGACAGATATTTGAGAGTTTTTTGACCAGAAGCAATGATACAAAAATGATACCCAATACCTTTGAAGGGGTCACGCTCAATAGTACATTTTTACCGAAGACCACACTAAAAATGGCATATTTAACAGAACAGAAGTTAAGAGACCACTCTGATTTTCATCATGTACTAGCTGCGGGTGATGATGACAATGACCCTTATGCCATATATAGTGAGAATGATGATTCTGCAATGCATTTTGGTTTAAAATTATCGGAACTGGAAGCTAGAGGAATAGATGATAAATTGATCATAGCAGATGCAAAAAATGAAAGCATTGAAAACTTAACATTGAGAATGAACTATACATCTGTACCTGATCTTATCTCTTCAGCGATGATTCAGGCTAATTATAGATTTTACTTGGGTGGCTTGTCAGTGATACCAGGGCTTAGATATATGCAACAATTTGATGATGGAGCGGGTGCCATAGGGGGTGCAAACCTTAAAGAAGAAACAGAGGGTTACAGTAATCCGGAGAGTTTGGACAGTAAACTGTATGGTGCAAGAGTAGATATCGTTGAAGATGCATTTAAATTGAGATTTGGATATACAAAAGTTGCAGATGAAGGTGACATAGTGGCACCATGGAGAGGTTTTCCCACTGCTGGTTTTACACGTGCCATGGCACAGTATAATTGGTATGCGAACACTGAAAGTTATATGGTACAGCTTGATTATGAATTTGAGGAGATTTCTGAATTTAAGGTCATTTCACGTTTTGTGGTACAAGATTTTGATGATGAGAAAATAGGTGTACAGGCAGATTCAAAAGTGTTTACAATTGATCTATTCAAGGGACTTGGTGAGAGTCCTTTATATCTGAAGACAAGATTTGCCCATGTAGTAGGAGATAGTGATACTATAGTACATGATATTATTGTTGATGGTGAACTCACTGATGTAACTAAAAAAGACCCCTCTTATAATGAACTCCGTTTTGAGATCAACTATCTGTTTTAAAGGATTAGGATGATGAAAAAAGTCGTATTAAGCATTTTATTGACTTTTTCGATGCTGCATTCTGGAGAGATAAGTATCGCTGTAGCAGCGAATGTAAGTTATGCCATTGAAGTGTTGAAAAAAGAGTTCAATGTCATATATCCGGAAACTAAAGTGCAAGTTATCCTTGGAAGCTCTGGGAAACTTACGGCACAGATCAGACATGGTGCACCTTATGGCCTTTTTATGTCAGCCAATATGAAATATCCTGAAGTACTTTATAGCGAGAAGATAGCAGTCACAAAACCTGTAGTGTATGCACAGGGAGCATTGGCATATTTGTCTGTAAAGAAACAGGATTTTTCTGCAGGTACGATGTTCTTAAAAGAGGATAACATTAAAAAGATAGCCATTGCCAACCCTCAAACCGCTCCTTACGGTATTGCTGCAGTCGAGGCATTGAAAAATGCAAACGTATATGATGCAGTGAAAGAAAAGTTTGTTTATGGAGAGTCTATCTCTCAAACGGTTGCTTATGCAACTACTGCGGCAGACATTGGATTGATCGCAAAGTCTTCACTTTTCAGTCCTCAAATGGCACACTTTAAAGAGGGGATTCATTGGAGTGATGTGAATGAAACACTTTACACGCCTATCGCTCAAGGAATGGTTATACTTAAAAGGGCTGAAAGTAATAGTGAGGTGAAAGCATTTTATGACTTTATGTTGAGTGATAAAGCAAAGGCTATCATGAAAAATTTTGGTTACAAGGTACCATAATGGTTGATATAGGCTCTTTAGATCTTTTACCGTTTTTACTCTCATTTAAACTAGCTGGCCTTACCACGCTTATTTTGTTCGTCTTGGCATTACCCTTGGCTTGGTACCTTTCTCAAACAACTTCCAAAACCAAACCTGTATTAGAAGCCATTACTGCATTGCCTATTGTACTTCCTCCTTCTGTTTTAGGTTTTTACATTTTAGTGGTTCTCTCTCCAAACTCTGCAGTCGGTACTTTTTTTGAAGATCTTTTTGGTGTCAAATTGGTCTTTTCTTTTACAGGTTTGGTGGTAGCCAGTTGTTTTTACTCATTGCCATTTATGGTGCAGCCTTTACAAAGTGGATTTGAATCTTTGAACAAACACATGTTGGAAGCTTCTTACCTTGCAGGAAAGTCTAGACTACAAACGATCTGGTACGTAGCTCTCCCAAACATTAAGCCTTCACTTATCACGGCACTTATTATTACTTTCGCACACACAGTTGGTGAGTTTGGGGTGGTACTCATGGTGGGTGGTAGTATTCCGGGTGAGACGAAGGTAGCATCAGTGGCCATCTATGAGATGGTTGAGGTGATGGAGTATGGGAAAGCACATGTTTATAGCGGAATCATGGTACTGATGAGCTTTGTAGTGCTTCTTTCTGTTTATATCTTTAATCAGAAACAAAAAAAGATAGGTATCCTTTAATGATACAGTTAGATATACAAAAAGAGTTACACGGTAGCGAAGGTGATATGAACCTTGATGTCAAGCTAGAGATACAAAAAGGTGAATTTATAGTACTGATGGGTGAAAGTGGTTCTGGTAAAACGACACTACTTAGAGTACTTGCAGGGCTGGAAAAAGCCAAGGGGAATATATTAGTTGAAGGTAGTGTCTGGTTAGGAGAACAAACTTTAGAACCACAACAAAGACAGATCGGTTTTGTATTTCAAGACTATGCGCTGTTTGATAATATGAGTGTAGAAGAAAATTTATTGTTTGTGGATAACGATAAAATATTGGCCAAGAGACTTCTTGAGATGACAGAGCTTAGTGGACTGCTGTCTCGTAATGTAAAAGGTCTCAGTGGTGGACAGAAGCAAAGAGTCAGTCTTTGTCGTGCCATGATGAAAAAGCCAAAGCTTTTACTCATGGATGAACCTCTTTCAGCACTTGACCCTGCAATGCGTACAAAATTACAAGATGAGATACGTAAACTACATAAGACATTTGGTATAACAACCATCATGGTAAGCCATGACACGGATGTCTCTTATCATCTTGCTGATCGTATCGTGGTTCTCAATCATGGGAAGATTATAGCTGATGGCACTCCCGAAGAGATACTTCTCAAAACTTCTACCGTGACTTATACACTTTCAGTGTGAGGAGTTTAGGGTGGGGTAGGCTTTCTTAAGTATACCTCTACCCTCCAGATATTTCTACTATCTACTCAGTTTCCTGGGTGATCCTATCCTCAAAATATGTTTCAAAGAGATGATTCAATGCCTCTAAATCTATCGGTTTTGAAAGGTAGCTATCCATACCTGCACTCATATATTTTTCTCTATCTCCAGAAAGTGCATTTGCGGTTAATGCAACGATCGGTATATGTGTTTTATGGTTGTTTCTCTCATAGCTGATAATCTGTCCTGTCGCTTCCATACCACCCATGACAGGCATTTCGATATCCATAAATATCATGTCATACTCATTTCTCATACGGTGTTCAAGAGCCTCTTTCCCATTATTTGCGATACTTACCTCTATACCGAGTCGATTAAGTACATTGCGTATAAGCTTTTGGTTAATGAGATTATCTTCTGCAACTAAGACATGTATATTTTCAAAGGTGATATTCTTTTTAGTCTCTGAAATATCCTCTTTATCATTTAGCATTCTAAGTGTTTTTGTAAAGTTTACGGGTTTATAAAGAATCCTGTCTATATGCGATTTGTATCGCTTTAAATTTCTTTTTTGATCTCCTGTTGACATCACAACTATCTTTGTGTCAAAGTCTAAGAACTGTTTAAGTTCATCCCCTCTATGACGGAATTTATGGTCAATAAAAAGAATATCAGGAAGTTGTGAAGTGCCTTTTAAGGTTAATAATGATTCATCCGTATAACGCTTGATTGTTGCTCCGGTGTAAGCGATATATGTTTCAAGGTTTTTGTTAATGTAATACTCTGCATCTATATGTGAACTGAGAATACCAACAGAGTATGAACTCATATCAATCACCTCTCTTTTTGTAGCAGTTTTAGGTTTCTTAAGTGCCAAAGTAAAGTAGAAAGTAGAGCCTTCATCTTTGATACTTTTAATACTCAGTTTCCCTCCCATATGATCTATAAATTTACCTGATATGGATAGTCCCAGACCTGTACCACCATACTTTCTACTCGTACTTACATCTGCTTGTGAAAAGGCCTCAAATATTTTTCCTTGTTGCTCTTGCGTGAGACCGATACCTGTATCAGAAACTTCAAAGTGGATGTTTACTTTATCATCATTCTCAAGGAGCTTCTTAATAGATACACTCACCTCTCCGTTCTTAGAGGTAAATTTAATGGCATTGCTCACAAGGTTCACAATAACTTGAGAAATTTTCGTAGGATCACCTATCAGTAATGTAGGTAGCGTTGGATCTAAAAAGATATTAAAATCAATATTCTCTTCTGCAGCCTTTGCAGCATAGGATTCAACAGCGGATTCAAAGCTATCTACAGGATCAAACTCTATAGCTTCCAATTCTATCTTCTGTGCTTTAATTTTAGAGAGGTCGAGGATATCATTTACAATAGTCAAAAGATTTTCGGAACTCTTCTCTATTACTGCAATAAATTCAGCTCGTTCATCTGGATCATCAGTCTCCTTAAGTAATTGTGTAAATCCAAGGATGCCATTGAGAGGTGTTCGTATCTCATGGGACATACTGGCAAGAAAGAGATCTTTTGTCTGATTGCCATCTTTAATGGTTTTGAGCAAAAATCTATAGATATGGTCGACTTTTCCATTACGGATTAATCTTTGAAGCTCATTTTGTTGATTTTCATTCAATACCAGTTTGATATCTCTTAAGGTCTCATCGGAAATATGTGTATCATCCTGTATTTTATTATATAAACTAAAAAGTTTAAGCAGTCCAAACAATAATATGAGTATTGCCACTCCATACCATGCTAGGATCTTTCTATGTTGTACTATCGTTTCTTGATCTATTTTTTGGATTTGTGTACGCAGTAGTGATTGTACTTCATTAAAGTAGTTCATTTTCATATCTATCTTGTTTAACCAACCCATAAGAGAGACAGAGTATTTTCCTGAACTTGCTTCATATAAGATCATATCACGTGCTTCACGCATAATGCGCTTATATGATTCTACTGAAAGTAGTTCGCTAAGTTTTAAAGCTATTGTACTGTCTGCTACTGTATAAAACTGGGGTAATGTATCTTTACGTATAAGCTGATTCCAAAGTTCTCTCTCTTCATAGCTCATTTTTCTTGATCCAAGTAAGATGGAAGAGATCAGTATATTCTCCTGTACACTGTTCTCTTTAAGTGCAGTATACTTTTGATACATCATCAGATAGCTTTTCTTCATCTCGGACTTTTCATCAGCAGCAATTTTTTGCTGTATCTCCAATAATGGGCTAAATACTTTATCATGATAGGCATGCAAAAAAATGTCTCTGTAGCTATCATG
>NZ_JBFENQ010000078.1:0-8255 GCF_041551015.1 Sulfurovum sp.
GAAAATATTTAGAACATGCACGTGTCTACTTTTTTAAACATGACAAAGTTAAATGCTACATCTCATCTGCAGACCTCATGCCACGTAATCTTGTAAGACGTGTAGAGCTTATGACGCCCATCTTGGAAGAAACACTTACACAGAAAATAGAACAAATTTTAATGTTACAACTTGCAGACAATTCCTTACGTTGGGAACTTCAAGAAGATGGAAACTACACTAAAGTGCCTTCTCTGGGTAAAAAGATAAACAACCATTGTGTCTTAGAAGAGTATGTAAACAAGATTCACGATAAAACAAAAAAAGAGACACCAGACTATGTAAGCCGTTTGGCCAACCGTATATTGAAGGATAGCTAATGATTGTAAAATTTAAAGAATGGACACCGAAAGTTGGGCCGAATGCTTGGATAGCAGAAGGCTCTTCAGTGATCGGACGCGTAACCATGGGGGAAGATTCTGCTGTATGGTTTGGGTGTGTGGTACGAGGTGATGTACATCACATTACTATAGGAGACAGAACCAATATCCAAGACCTAAGCATGGTACATGTAACACATCATAAAAAAGCAGATATGTCAGATGGACACCCTACGGTCATAGGTAATGATGTCACAGTAGGTCACCGAGTAATGCTTCATGGCTGTACCATAGAAGATGCCTGTCTGATCGGTATGTCTGCCACCATACTTGATGGTGCGGTCATAGGTAAAGAATCTATCGTAGGTGCTTCTGCTCTGGTGACTAAAAATAAAGTCTTCCCTCCTAGAAGTCTAATCATGGGAAGCCCTGCAAAAGTCGTACGTGAATTAACAGACGAAGAAGTAGCAGAACTTTATGCTTCTGCAAAACGTTATGTGAGTTTTAAAAATGAATATCAGTAAAAAGGCCACAGCAAAGAATGCAACAAATCATAACTAAAAGTTTACAAGACATGCTCTCTAAAGATGTCATCCTGTTCGTACTTAAAACAGGGTTCATCTCATTAGCGCTTACTCTACTGCTCACATGGAATATGTGGGGTGCATTAACAAACATTATCTCTTCATATCTCTCATGGATACCATGGGAGTGGTTACGAACTTCAGGTGCATCTGTAGCAACCTTTTCATTTGCCTATATGCTTTTTATTATCATAGTAGCATTACTGACGTCACTTTATAGTGAAAAATTACTCATTGCTTTGGCAAAAAAGCGTTACCCAAATATTCCAGTGGTCGGTACTGCAGATATCACTACTTCCATACTCTTGACACTGAAAGCCAGTATCGTTTTTTTGTTGCTCTTTATGCTCACACTTCCTTTACTTTTTATACCTATTTTTGGTCAAGTAGTCATACTTTATCTATGGTCTATTTTACTGAAAGAACCCACCATTTATGATGTAGGAGCACTCTTTATCAATGACAAGAAAGTACTGAAAGAGAAAAGAAAGAAAACGAGAATTTTAGCCATGATAGCGGCACTTTTTAACTATATACCATTAATCAATATCTTTGCTCCTGTGTTTGCACAGATACTCTTTCTACACCATATTCTAAAAGAAGAAAAATAACGTTTTCTAACTCTATTTTTCTTTTTTTACCCGTCTCTCTTTCTTACTAGAGACGGAAAAACGCAACAACTCATCTGCACTCTTAACATACTCTGGCAGTGTTTCTAAACTTTTTTCCATCACTTTTGCAGCACATACAGCATCACTAAAAGCACGATGATGTGTGGCGGTCTCTATCTCTAAAAAATCTATAAGATAGGCAAGCCCATAACGTTCACTCTCAAAAGTACGCTTTGCCAATTCAATCGTACATAATTGGGGATTACCTATGGCCCCTAAACCGAATCTGTCAAAAGAAGCATTCAAGAAATTGTAATCAAAATGTGCATTATGCGCTACAAATACAGCATCACCCATAAAATGGCGTAATGCTGTTAACGCCTCTTTTCGTGTAGGTGCACCGACAAGGTCTGTAGGTTCAATACCTGTGATCTTAGTAATATACTCCGGTAGAAAAGCACACTCCACAAAGGTTTCAAAACGGTCTATCACTTCACCATTCTGTAACATCACCGCACCGATCTCTATCACCTGAGAGGTTCCAGGCTTAGAGCCATTGGTTTCTATATCAATGACACAATAACGTTGTTCTTTATGTGAAGTAAAACATGTCTCAAGTCTATAGTGTTCATCATGTGCTTGTGTGATAGGGTAACCCGAAGCTTGAAGAAGTATGAAGATCGTTTCAGGATCTTCCAGTAGTGTAGTATGTTTGGTAACAACCTGTTTGTATTGTTCTTCGTGTAACATTCCGTTATTTTTACGAAATGCCGTGGTTAATTCTTCAAAGACTTTTTGCATTAGCGATAAATTGCTTCACTTTTTTAGGATCTTTTTTCCCTTTTATGGATTCTACGCCGGAACTTACATCTACCCCGTAAAAACCAAGTTGTTTGATTTGGGATACATTCTCAGGAGTTAAGCCTCCTGCCAAAATAATTTTAGAACAGTCTACACCATTGAACCATTCAAGATTCAAACGCTTTCCTGTACCACCATATGCTTCACTGTAAGCATCTATCAAGCGATATCTATGCTTAAATCGTATTAGGTCTTCTGGGCCTTTTGCACGTATTACAGGCAAAGTTTGTAATCCGATAGCATCCAAAGACTCTTCATCTACATCAAAATGGATCTGCGCACGCGAAATATCAGAATATTTACATACAGTGTCTATCGTCTCTATCCCTTCATTCACAAACAGACCCACTCTTTCTACAAAAGGGGGAAGTTGATCGATGATTCTTTTTGCTGCTGCAGGTGTGATGTAACGTGGTGATTTATTATAAAAAACAAAACCCAATGCGTCTGCTCCACACTCTACAGCATGTAAAGCATCTTTCAAATTAGTAATCCCACAAATTTTTACTCTCATATACGCTTCCCTTTTCCCTTATTTTAATTCAGAAATGGCTTTTTCTATGCCATCTGGATGTTTATAGACAAACGAACCAGCCACGACAACGCTGACACCTGCTGCCTCTAGCTCTTTTACATTTTTATCATTCACTCCACCATCTACTTCTATCAAACATTTTGGATTTCTCTTCTCTATCAGTGCCTTCAGACGCTGTGCTTTTTCCACGACCGAAGGAATAAACTTCTGTCCGCCAAAACCTGGGTTTACGCTCATAAGAAGGACCATATCCAGATCTTCAAGTAAAAACTCTATCGCTTCAGGTGGTGTATGTGGATTAAGCGTAATAGCAGGACGTATACCCAACGCACGTATTTTCTGTATAAGTCTATGAGGATGTTTCTCCTCTTCAATATGAAACGAGATGAACTCAGGTTCTAAAGGTGCGAACAGATCAACAAAAAATGAGTTATTCTCTACCATTAAATGTATATCAAGAGGCTTTGTTGCTGCTTTAGCAACTGCTTCAACAACGACAGGGCCTATCGTAAGGTTAGGCACAAAATGTCCATCCATAACATCGACATGTACAAGATCACACCCACCTTCACAAATGGCTGCAACATCACGAGCCAAATGTCCAAAATCAGCGGAAAGTATACTTGGGGCTACTAACATAAATATCCTCTTATCTTATTTTCATTTATTATAGCAAAATCAAACTTGTGACCTCGTGCCATCCTGCTATGATACGATATGATTTACAAAAGAATACTCTATAAAGACTTTCAAGAGAGTGCACCGTTTGGGTTCATTTTCTCTTTTCATGCAAAACAAAGAAGAAGAGGCACAAATACCTTAAGCAAATTTTATGTTCAAATTGTCTATAATCCCACAAAATATTCATCGTTTTACACTGAACTTTTAAAAAAGTGTAACTGGGACGATTAACTTAAAGGACATACTATGGCAAGAAAATGTGACATTACGGGTAAAGGCCCATTAACAGGAAACAACGTTTCTCACGCAAACAACAAAACAAAAAGAAGACAGCTTCCAAACTTAAGATCTGTGAAGATCACACTTGAAGATGGAACAACTCAAAGAGTTAAAGTTGCTGCTTCTACTCTCAGAACAATGAAGAAACACGCTGCTCAAGCTGCTACAGCTGAGTAAGTCCCTACTTTTGGGACTTCGGCTTTGAAAGCCACACAAAGATTTAAAAAGTTTCTCGGCTGGAGAGACACACACAAACCTCATATTACACTAAATGACGAGTATTATGGTCATTTAGCCCCTTTTAGACTTCCTCTTATACTTACTGTATTTGTTATGCTTATCGGTACAATGGGCTATATGCTTATTGATGGTTTTCCACTTATGGATGCCATTTATCAAACAGGTATCACATTTACTACTGTAGGTTTTGGAGAGATAAAACCCATTTCAGATATGGGACGTATTTTCACCATCACCCTCATCATCTTTGGCTTTGTTGTCTTCTCAATTGCCATAGGTATTATCGCAGAAGTCGTTAAAAAAGGTGAATTTCAAAAAACTGCTAAGGAGCGTAAAATGCTTTACGAAATTGCTAGACTTAAACAGCACTTTGTTGTCTGTTATCATAATGATTTTACCATAGAAGTAACTAAACAACTTCGTGCAAACCACATCCCTTTTGTGGTTGTTGACCCTAGAGAAGACATGGAAGAGATAGCAAAAAAATACCAATATCCTTACTTTGTAACAGCAGAACCACATACAGAAGAAGGTATCTTGAAGTCTCATCTCTCTTCAGCAAAAGGTGTCATTACATTGGCAGTTAACGTAGCAGACAACATTGCGACCATCGCTTCTGCCAGACTGTATGAAACAGAAATACACCGTGGTAAGAAATTCCTCATCATTGCCAATGCAAAAAGCAATGAAGATGATCAAAAACTTCTCAAACTCGGTGCTGACAGGGTTGTTACTGCAACAAAACTTATGGCACAACGTATCAATGCGATGGCAGCACGTCCAGACATGGAAAACCTTCTTCAAGAGTTCCTGTATAAGAAAGATACCCCTCTTGATATGGAAGAAGCAAAAGTCTCAAAAACATCATGGCTTGCACTTAAAAAAATAAAAGTTGCGCGTTTTAGAGACATTGCAAATGTGACAATCATAGGTATACGTCAAAAAGATGATAGATTCATCCCTATGCCTAAAGGTGATACGATCATTATGCCACAATCTAAGCTTCTACTTATCGGTACAAGTGAAGGTATTGCGAAAGCTAAAAATATCATCCGCAAAAAAGAAAAACCTGAAGAGTTGAAATATGTTTAAGTTGATCCCATTAGAAAACGGTTTAGAAAATGTAAAAGGGTTCTTCTGCGGTGCTACGAATGTAGGTATGAGAAAAGCCCCTGTAAACTCAGACCCATCTGCTATAGACGGTGATGTTGCTTTTATACGAAGTGAAGAGCCTTGTGATATCTCGTCTGTATTTACAAGCAATGCATTTCAGGCTGCACCTATAAAACATTATCAAAAATATCCTAGAGATTTTCAAACCAACTTTGTTCTCATCAATGCCAAAAATGCAAATGCGATGACTGGAGAAAAAGGTATAGAAGATATAGAGTCTATTATGTCTACACTCTCAAGTAAACAAAACGTACTTAACCCTGTAATGAGCTCAACCGGTGTCATAGGCTATCGTTTACCTATAGATAAAATAACCTCTGCTTTTGACAAACTTGACTTCAATGCTTCAAATTCACATCAAGCAGCACGTGCCATTATGACAACAGACAGCTTCAAAAAAGAGTTAGCCTTTCAAGTAGAGCTGGAAGATGGTAACTCTTTTAACATTGCAGCTATCTGTAAGGGTGCTGGTATGATAAACCCTGCTATGGCCACAATGCTCTGTTTTATCATTACTGATGCTGATATTCCTAAGTCTGACATGGATGAACTGCTTATAGAAGCAACAGAGAGTTCATTTAACCGTATCTCTGTGGACGGTGACACCTCTACAAATGACACTGTAATGTTACTTTCAAACAAGAAAAGTACCCATTACAACAAAAAAGCCTTTGCTGGGGCCCTAAATAAGATCATGTTTGAACTGGCTATGCTTATACTCAAAGATGGAGAAGGGGCAAGCAAACTTGTAGCCTTTGAAGTCAAGGGAGCCAAGAGTGAAGAAGAGGCCAAGAGAGCGAGTATGGCATTAAGTAACTCTCTCTTGGTAAAAACTGCGCTCTTTGGAGAAGATCCAAACTGGGGACGTATAGCCTCAACCGTAGGTGCATCTGGCATAGCGTGTGATGATGAAACCCTTACCATACACTATGATGACCTTCTCATATACTCTAGTGAATTTAGGGAGTTAGACAAAGTGCGTGAAGACAAAGCCTATGATATTATGAAACAAGAGCATTTTAAAGTCACATGTGACATTGGTTTAGGCGATGCCAGCTATACATCTTATGGTTGTGATCTAAGTTATGAATATGTAAAAATAAATGCAGAATACCGAACGTAAAAATTTCAATTTTAACTCTCTACTAAACACAAAGAAGTTATAATTATAGAATATATTAATACTAGGAATTAAAATGTTACACGAATACAGAGATGAAATACACGAGCTTAAACAAAGTAATGCACACTTTGCAAATATCTTTGATAAACACAATGAACTTGACAAAAAAGTTGAAGATGCTGAAGCAGGTCGTACAATTTTAACTGATATAGAACTTGAAATACTTAAAAAAGAAAAACTTCTTTTAAAAGATGAAGCTTACAAAATGATTTTAGACTATAAGAAAGCTCAGGCATAATCTTAAGTCTTTAACTCCTTATGGGCTTTTGCCCATATCTTAATCTTCTTACCCTACTAATAGCTTTAATCAATTATAGGATTAATCATGAAACTACTCTCACTTGTACTTATCCTACTTACAACATTTGGAATACAATAATATGGCAAAATTTAATAGCATAGAAGCACTTCCAAAAGCGCTTTTGGAAACACTCAATATACTAAACTTTACAACGATGACTGAGATACAAGAGAAGGCTATCAACCCTATCTTGGAAGGTAAAGACATCTTAGCACAATCCAAGACAGGTTCTGGGAAAACATTAGCCTTTGGATTACCCTGTGTGATGCATACGGATACAAGCAACTATAAACCACAGACTATTATCATTACTCCCACACGTGAACTGGCTGATCAAATAGCTGTTGAGCTTAGAAAAGTTGCAGCCTACAAGTCCAACCTCAAAATACTCACACTCTATGGTGGTGTTCCACTTCGGGCACAAGCCGAATCACTGGCCAAAGGAGCACATATACTCATCGGTACACCCGGACGTATACAAGACCACTTGGCTAAAGAGACACTGGTACTCGACAGCATTAAAACACTGGTACTCGATGAAGCAGATCGTATGCTGGATATGGGCTTTTATGATGAGATAGTCAAGATAGGTTCCAACATGCCACGGGCTAAACAAACCCTGCTCTTTTCAGCGACATTCCCTGAAAAGATAGAAAAACTTGCAAAAGCATTACTAAAACAGCCCGTTACAATAAAAGTAGATACCCTTCAAGAGAGCGATAAGATAGATGAAATAGTCTATGAGACTACTGACAAATTTAAAACACTCACAGCGCTGATCCAGTCCTATAAACCAGAATCACTCCTGATTTTTTGTAATACTAAAGCAGAAGTCATTTCACTTACAGATACACTACACCAACGTGGACATTCAGCTATAGACATACATGGTGACCTTGAACAAAAAGATCGTAACGAATCTGTCATCGCTTTCTCTAATGGTTCTAAGCGTATTATGGTTGCGACAGATGTTGCTTCAAGAGGTCTAGACATAAAAGACATTGAACTGGTCATTAATTATGACTTACCTTTTGACAAAGAAGTTTACACCCACCGTATAGGACGTACAGGACGTGCAGATGCAAAAGGTACAGCCATCTCACTCTATGGTCCAAGAGACAGTGAAAAATGCTCTTACATCACTTCTCAAGCACGTACAGCACAGATGAAAGACTTACGGGTAGATGCAGCATTTAAGATGGTGTCTGAGTATGATACACTTTGCATTAATGGCGGTAAAAAAACCAAACTTCGTGCAGGAGATATACTCGGTACTTTGTGTAAAGAGATAGGTATTGATCCAAAACTGATAGGGAAGATAAATATCACAGATACAAAGTCTTATGTAGCACTACATCATACGGTGATAGACAAAGTATTTAAAGCACTAAAAAAGACTACTATTAAAAAGAAGAAATATATAACTTGGATATTGAACTAATCTTCCA
>NZ_JBFENQ010000079.1:0-8252 GCF_041551015.1 Sulfurovum sp.
ACACCTTCTATGTTTAGTTCTTCATCACCTACTATAATAAAGTCAGGTTCACTTGGAGGTGTACCCTGATTTAACGGATCATCTGTTAGCATAAAAACGTCACCTTTAGGACAATAGATAGGGAGCTTTAGTTTCTCTTGGACCTCTGCATTTGACCATACATGATCAAAGTGTCCATGAGTGTTGAGTATAGCAACAGGATTTGTAACATTGTCAAGGACCCATTGTGTCGCACCCATACCAGGGTCTATAATGAAGTCTTTTCCATCAACTGTAGCAATGTAACAGTTGGTTTGGTAAACTCCCATAGGTTGTATTTTGATTTGCATGATATAATTCTCCTATGAATATATTTAGTCTTTTAGAACGTGCTATTATCAGTGATGATATTCTTATGAAAGAAGAGTTGACCGCTCAGTGTTTGGAGTATTGTATCCAAAATGAAATAAGGTGTGATGATGATTTTACGCCTCTGTTATTTTCAAAACCTTCATATGCTTCTAAATGTCACATTGTAGATCCCAGAGAGTTACCCGCACGAAAAGACTTTGAAAGTAAAGAGGGTTTGGCTACATTGGTACATGCCATTGCCCATATAGAGTATTCTGCTATAGATTTGGCACTGGATGCAGTGTATCGTTACCCTGATATGCCCAGTGAGTACAAGATAGATTGGCTTGAAGTGGCCAGTGATGAGATACGTCACTTTAAAATGCTTCAGAGCATACTGACAGAACTTGGATATAAATATGGGGATTTTCCTGTGCATTGTGGACTTTTTGACGCAGCAAAACATACAGCGAAGAATATTCTGGATCGTATGGCGATCATCCCGCGTTATTATGAGGCATCAGGACTTGATGTCAGTCCTCAGATCATTAAAAAATTGGATAACAAACGTAAAAATCTTCAGGTGAAAAAACTTATTGATGCACTGCATATCATTTATGATGAAGAGATAGACCATGTGCATAAGGGTGATAAATGGTTTAAGTTTCTTTGTAAAGAAGAGGGACATAAAGAGGGTACAGAAGAACAAGTCTATTTTGAAATACTGGAACGTTATCAGTTACTCTCAAAACACCGTCCGCATGTAAATGTGGAAGCAAGAAAAGAGGCAGGTTTTTCTTGCTCTGAGATAAAAAAACTGGGTGCAAAGGAGTGTTCATGAGACTCTTTTTTGAAGAGATGTTCTTTGCACCTAAGTGGTATCATTACCCTCTGATATCACTTCTTTTTCCCTTTTCGCTCATTTATGGCATTATAATGTCTGTACGCAGGATGGTCACTTCTCAAAAAGATTTTGGTATACCTATCATTTCTGTAGGAAATCTGATTGCTGGGGGGAGTGGTAAAACGCCTTTTGTCATAGCACTTGCCAAACGACTCGAAGGAGTAGTTATCATCTCTCGTGGATATGGTCGTAAAAGTAAAGGTCTGATTGAGGTCAGTTCCAAGGGAGAGCTACTTGTCGATGTGACACAGAGTGGAGATGAACCTATGTTGATGGCACAGTCATTACCTGGGGCCAGTGTGATAGTCAGTGAAGATCGAGAACTTGCTATAGTTTTAGCCAAGGGAAAAGGTGCAAAGTGTATTATCTTGGATGATGGGTTTAACCGTGTTGAGATAGAAAAATTTGAAATTGTGCTTGAACCTGCACAGATCAAAAATTATTTGCCTTTTCCCGCAGGTGCATTCAGAGAATTTTGGTTTAATCAAAAGTATGCGGACATAGTGGCTAAGGAAGGAGAAGCATTTAATCGTCAAGTGGAGTTTGAAAACCTTACATCCAAAATGTTGTTGGTAACGGCCATTTCAAATCCAGGTAGACTTGACAGTTACCTTCCAGAAGGGGTAGTGAAAAAAGTTTATTTGGAAGACCATGCCTATTTTGAAGAAGAAACCTTGAAAATACATCTGTCGGAGAGCAAAGCTCAGAGTCTTCTTGTAACTGAGAAAGATGCAGTGAAAATGCAAGGTTTTAAGTTACCTATCTCGGAAATGAAGTTAAAATTAGAGATAAAAGAGACCATTTTCACTCAAGTAGATGAATATATAAAGGGATACCCACAATGAATAATAAGATCGATGTTGTAAAGACACTGCTTGATGCTTTACCGTTTATTAAAAAGTTTGCCAATGAAAAAATAGTGATCAAGTATGGAGGTTCTGCTCAAACAAGTGATGCACTTAAAGAGCAGTTTGCTCAGGATATTGTACTTCTGCATCTTGTAGGAATGAAACCGATCATCGTACATGGCGGTGGTAAAAGCATTACAGACTTGCTTGCTGATCTCGGTGTAGAAACGAAATTTGTTGATGGTCAGCGTGTGACCACCAGAGAAGTTATGCGTATTGCAGAAATGGTACTGAGCGGTGAGATCAATAAAGAGATCGTCTCTTTACTTGATAATCACGGGTCTAAAGCGATTGGAATTTCGGGGAAAGATGGTGGTTTCTTAAAGGGTATCCCTAAAGATTTTGAAAACTTTGGATATACAGGGATCATAGAACATATCAACCCGGAAATTGTAAATAATATCATAGATGATGGCGCGATACCTGTCATCGCTCCTATTGCAGGCAGCAGTACTATGGGACATCCTGGATTTAATATCAATGCTGACCTCGCTGCAAGTAAAATAGCTGTAGCTCTAAAAGCAAGAAAGGTACTTTTTTTGACAGATACACCAGGGGTATTGGATAAAAATATGGAACTTCTTACCACCTTAAGTATAGAAAAAACAGAAGCCCTAAAAGCAGACGGAACAATACAGGGTGGCATGGTACCTAAAGTGGATGCTTGTATAGAAGCATTACGTGGAGGAGTAAAAAAAGCACACATTATTGATGGTCGTGTGGAGCATTCATTACTTCTGGAAATTTTGACAAGTTCGGGTGTAGGAACTTGTATAGAACTATAAAAGGTGTTAACTATGTTAAAAAAATCATTTACTTTTTTCTTTTCAACCTTATTTATTTTCTCCGTGACAGAGGCAAAAGAGGCAGTTAAAAAAGATACATACCATGCAGTATGGGAAAAGACGTATGGTGGAGATGATGGAGATATTGCAAATGGTATCGTAGCACTTGAAAATGGTGAGAGTGCGCTAGTTGGTACATGTAAATCATTTGGAGCACAACGTACAGATATCTGTGTGGCACGTATAAATGCCAAGGGTGAGACATTATGGCGTATATTGCTTGGTGGTAAAAAAGAAGATGATGGTAAAGCTATAATTCGTGCACTTGACGGTAGCCTAATAGTACTTGGTAGTTCCAAATCCTTTGCTAAAAATTATGACAGAGATCTTTATGTTGCAAAAATATCTCTTGAGGGTAAAGTGATATGGGAACAAAGTCTTGGAGGTGATCGCGATGAGTTTGCAGGTGGTATAGCGAGAACAGATGACGGCGGTTTGCTTATTGCAGGTGACAGTAATTCATTTGGTAATGGATATAAAGATGTCTATATTGCTAAACTTGATCGAGATGGGAAAATGATCTCATCTCATGTGATCGGTGGAGAAAAAGAAGATAGTGCACAGGCACTGACACGTACAGCAGACGGCAATATGATGCTTGTAGGATACCGTGAACCTGTACGTTCGGGAGATACAGACTTTTTTGTGATGAAACTGGATCAAAATGGAAAGAAAATCTGGGCTAAAACCTATGGAGAAGACCAAGTAGACCGTTTAAATGCTGTGACAGCTACAGCTGATGGCGGTATTGTGGCGACAGGTTCAACTCGTTCTTATAAAAGTGCACAAACAGATATGTCAGTGATGAAATTAGACACAGACGGTAACATAGTATGGCATAAAATTTATGGGTTTAAATATTACGAATACGGAAATGCAGTGGCTAGTACAGTTGATGGAGCAGTGATGGTTGCCGGAGGTACAAATACTTTAGGGAAGGGTGATCACAGTGTCTATATGATCGCACTTGATAAATCAGGAAAACTTATCTGGTCTCATGTATATGGAGGCAGAGGTAAGGACACAATGAATGCAATTGCACGTATGGATGATGGAAGTATGATTGCAGCTGGTGGGAGTGACAGTCACAGTAGAGCAACAAAATTTTATATGTTAAAAATAGATACCCACTAGATTTAACCTTTGTAATGCATATAAAAGTCATAAAAAAGTCATAAAATTGTAAATTTTAAAATAATTTTAAAATTTTTAAGTTCTTTATATGCAATAACTATGCTATAATCCTTTCATACGGTTATACTGTATTGAAAAAGCCAAGTTCATCGCGAGGTGGGTACGGAAAGTCATGGGTCTCACGTAGATCGCCAGACTACCAATAGAGATATAAACTCATCTATCTTTTTAGAAAGTTTCATTTCTTCTATTACCTGAGTATTTTAGTGTTCTGTTTGCTTCTATAATTTGTATTAGTTGACATTCTTTTCCCTAAAAAACATTCTTCTCCTATAATTGTAGGGTAGATAGGCACTAGATACTTAAGTTTACTTCAAATCATATTCCTCCCTTAATTCTTATAACCCTTAGCTTATTTAGCTATAATTATCATTAATATAAACAGTAGGATAATATAGATGCAATTTATTGAGACACGGGGAAATGACGGACAGAAACCTTCATCTGTACCATTTTCAGAAGCGATACTCAGCCCAAGTGCTAGTTTTGGCGGGTTATATGTACCCAAAGAACTCCCAACTTTAGATAGAGAATTTTTAGAAGGACATCTCTCTAGCCATTATAAAACATTGGCATTAGACTTTTTAGAAAAATTTGGTATAGATATTGAAACAGAAATATTGGAAGAAGCGTTAAAAAGATATGATGCTTTTGACGATCCTTCCAATCCTGTGCCGCTTTCTCAAATAGAAGATGACTGCTTTGTTTCCGAACTTTATCATGGACCAACCAGAGCCTTTAAAGATATGGCACTGCAACCTTTTGGATATGTGTTAAGTAAACTGGCACAAAAAAGAGGTGAGCATTATCTTATCATGGCCGCGACAAGTGGAGATACCGGTCCTGCTACATTGGAAACATTTAAAAATCAAGAGGGTGTCCAAGTAGCTTGTCTTTACCCAGAAGGTGGAACATCAGATGTTCAAAGACTTCAAATGGTCACTGAAGATGCTTCAAACCTTAAAGTCATTGGTGTTGAAGGTAATTTTGATGATACTCAAAATACACTCAAAGACTTACTCGCCTCTGAAGACTTTAAAGCAGAATTGGAAGAGAGAAATATCAAACTTTCTGCAGCCAACTCTGTAAACTTTGGACGTATTATCTTTCAAATTATTTACCATATACATTCATACTTGGAGCTAGTACGGAAAGAGAACATTCAAATGGGTGAAAAGATCTATCTGGTTGTCCCTAGTGGTAATTTTGGTAATGCATTAGGTGCCTACTATGCAAAAAAAGCAGGACTTCCTATTGAAAAGATTCTTATCTCATCAAATATAAACAATATTTTGACAGATTGGATCACTAAGGGGACGTATGATCTTACGACACGTACACTTATACAAACTGAATCACCTGCTATGGATATCTTGAAAAGTTCAAATGTTGAGCGTATCATGTTCGACAAATTTGGTGCAGCACGTACCAAAGAACTTATGGAAGCATTGGCTAATGATGGCAAGTATCAGTTGACTGCAAATGAACTTGCATTGTTACGTGAAGATTTTGATGCTTCTTTCTCAGATGATGAAGAGTGTGAAGCTGTTGTAGGTGAATATGCAAAAAAAGGGTATATCATGGATCCACATACAGCAACATGTATGAGAGCCTACAAAACTTTAAGAGAAAAAAATCTCAAAACAGTGGTTTACTCAACTGCTGAATGGACAAAATTCAGTCCGTCTGTTTCAAAATCATTGGGTCATGAAGTAAAAAATGATGTAGAGGCATTAAAATGGGTGAGTGAAAATGCAGGTGTGACTGTGCCACCTATGATACATGGTCTATTTGATAAACCTATTATCCATTCGGTTGTAGTTGTAAAAGAAGCTATAAAAGGAGAGATGTTAAACTTTTTATAGTTTAGCGCATAACGTAATGTCCAGAAATCATTTTACACTTTATTTATTATCATTTTTATGTATAGAAACAGCCAGTGCAAAATCGATCATAGATTGCAGGGTTGTAACAGGTGGTAGAACAGAGTGTAATCCATATGGAGGTAAATTTCTTAAAGCCAAAGAAATTATGTTTGATTTAGATAGACAAAAACTAATCAGAGAAAAAACTTTTCCTGCTCCTGAAAAAACGAGTTTTGTAAAAGTAGTTTCAGTTGAGGACATGATAGAAAAATATGCAAAAGTTGAAGAGAGTGTCCGTTTTAAAGGAAGTACAAGAATACCTATAAAAAAGGTCACGAAAACAAAAGAGCCTGTCGCTAAATCAGTAATTGATGAAAAGACAGAGGTTTGTGAAGTTCCACGACTTATAAAAAGAGAACCGCTAGAGCAAACAGCACCTGAAAAACCTAAAATTATCTATGGAAAATACATTGTTGAAAGAGGAGATGCCCTTAGTAAAATTGCAAAGAAATTTGGCTTAAAAACAAAAGTACTTGCAAAACTTAATAGGCTTACAACTAAATCTACACTGCGTGTAGGTCAAAAATTAAAGCTTCCTTTTGAACAAAAGATGATTGATGCAGTCACTTCTGCTAAATATATAATTGAGGAAGGAGATACGCTTATTTCTATTGCTAAAAAGTTTAAGCTTGAACCTAATGCATTAATGAAGTTTAATGGTATTAAACGTAATGCAACCATACGCATAGATGAAATCATAAAACTCCCACTTCCTCATATCTTAGCACAGATAAAAACAAAGAAAGAGCTTCGTGTAACGGCGACTGCATATACTTCACATGCAGCTCAAACAGACAGTACACCTTTCTTGGCAGCATGGAATAACCGTCTGCGTCCTGGTATGCAGATAATAGCAGTTTCTAGAGATATGCTAACCAGATATGGAATGCGTAATGGAACAAAAGTACGTATAGGTGGTTTGCCTGGTTATTATACAGTACGCGATAAAATGAATAAACGCTATAAAAAACGTATCGATATCTATATGGGACTTGACAGAAGAAAAGCGTTGCGTTGGGGAAGACGTAATGTTGTTGTATACTGGTAACTACAGAGACTCAAAGATCTCCAAAACTTCCAGATACCTGTCACTTTTCTCTTCATAGGTACTTTCAAGTTTTGACAATTCATCACTAAGTACAGTGAGACCTTTTTCCTGATAACACTCCGGGTTTTGTAAACATGCATTAATAGCATCTATCCTTTTTTCCAGCTCTTCGATCTCATCAGGTAATGTATCATAATCTTTTTGCTCTTTATAGCTTAGTTTTGTCTGTTTCTTTTCACTTGCGGGTACCTCTTTTTTCACAGATGTTTTGATCTCTTTTTCCAGAGCATTAAGCTCTTTCATCTCTTTTTCTATTTCCAGATACTCTGTATAGGTCTGATAAGACTCTTCAACCACACCATTCCCTTTAAAGATAAAGAGTTTAGAGGCTATTTTGTCTATGAAGTAGCGGTCATGTGAGACAAAGAGTATGGCTCCTGGGAAGTTGATAAGTTTCTCTTCTAAGATATTAATGGTTTGAATATCTAGATCATTGGTAGGTTCATCTAAGATGAGGCAATCTACTTTTTTGGCTAAAAGAAGTGCAAGTGCCACACGGTTTTTCTCTCCACCTGAGAGCATACCAACCTTTTTATCTAAAAATTCTTTGGGGAAAAGAAAAGATTTAAGGTACCCATAGACGTGAAGATTCACACCTTGTACTTCTATATGGTCTCCCCCATCAGGACAAAAAGTTTCAATAAGCGTTTTGTTGTTGTCAAGCATTTCACGATGTTGGTCAAAATAACCTATGGAAAAGTCTCCTTGTTTGATGACACCACTCTGGGGTTTTATACGTCCAAGCATAAGCTTTAGAAGGGTAGATTTACCCGCACCATTGATACCTACGATGGCTATCTTGTCTTTTTGCAAGATACGTGTAGTGAGATTTTCGATGAGTTTTTTACCTGGGACAGAGTAGGACATGTTTTCCAGTTCAAAAAGCATCTTTTTTCTTGAGACACCTTCATCACGGTTAAAGTGTTTTTTCTCACGTTCAAGTTCTACCATCATCTTCCGAATAAGAGTAGGATTTTTCTTTGCTTCATCACGAAGTTCAAAGACACGTTTTTTACGTCCCTGATTACGTTTTTCTCT